>WAOQ01000049.1 GCA_015521205.1 Desulfurococcales archaeon | reverse complement strand
GCCTTTCATGATGATATCGTTTATATTATCCTGGGTCACCTCCATTTCATTTAGGTTAACAAACTCCACCCCTAACTCTTCTGCCTTTAAGACGATCTCCCACGCCCATTCCTTTAGGGCCGGCGCAACCGGGATCTCAAAACCTACACTCCACGAACCTACCCTCTTGGCTCTACTTGCAGCTTCTATGAAACCCGGTCTTGTCGGGTGAAACCTTATCTCATCTAAACCAGCTTCTGCAAGCCTCGCTAAGAGGCTACTACCCGCATATCTCCCACTAGTATACAAATGTATATGGAATCGGCGCCCGAAGACTTCTTTGAGGACCCGGATCACTTCTATAGTCCGCGACGCCTTTACTAGCGGGTCACCACCGGTAATACTGGCACCTTGCGCTCCTGCACGCTCGATCTCCTCCACAACCTCATAGACGCTGGATACGCGTCGCTCGTTTACCTGGAATACATCTTTTCCCAGACGTTCCCGGCTCACAGGGCAGTAATAACATGAGTCATCACATAACCCTGTAACGAAGATCACAGCTTTTGAACCTGGGTAGCAAAGCTCGCATCCTCGTGGCATCCACGGCTTACTATATACTCCCCGTTCAGGTGTTCCCAAGGTTCTCTCGTTCACCAGTATCCCCTCTTCGCTAGGATCCGGCGGAAAATAGGGTTCTCCGAGGCTAATTTCTTAACGATAGATGACACATTCTCCTCCGGAGCTACTTCAATAGTAAGGTATGGACCTGAAACTCCCTTTTCACGTCGTTCTCTCAATACTCTGACTCTTTCCATGACAGTAGCTAAGCTCACGCCTATAATCTGTGCTACATATGACTCGTTTCCTTCGACGGGTACTTCGACATGTCCCCAACTTTTAGGTATTATAAGTGCTAATGCCTTGTTCACACCCGGCTTCCTCATGCCGGCTTGGAGTTCTTCGAGGACGGCCTCTCCTCCCCATTTATAAAATTCCCTCTCCCTCTCTTCCAGAGGTACTAACGGATATGAAACCATCATTTTTTCCTCGGGGTCTAGTATAAAGTATACTTTGGGCGCGTAGGCGGGCGTGGCCTGTACAATTACACGGGAGTAAACCTTATAGGTACAGGAGGAAAGCGCTGCATCGAGCTGGAACTCGGCTATCGGGCGTGGTATGAAAGCATCCACATCGCTACCGAGATGTACGTCTCCCCGCACAATACTTCCATGCACAATGGCCCCGAACAAGCCGTTTGTCTCTAGGCACGAAAGTAGTTTTACTCCTCTTTCTCTAAGAGTGTGTAAAAGCCTCCAATGCTCATCCGTGTATTTTACCTCTTTATAGTCAGTTTTCTCTGGTTTTTCTTTCACCCTTATTCAGGCCCTCCAGATCGAATTCCAGATAGAGCATGCCGCTATATCGTTTAACTATTCGTGCTCCATGCTTTAAAGCCATCTGTAATGCTTTCATATTAGTAGGTAGTATATAGGCATAGAACTTTTTGATGCCATTCTTCTTCGCCTCTTCGATTATCAGTCGTCCCAGGAGACTCCCTATTCCTTTTCCTTGGTATTCATCCAAAACGGCTATCCCGGATTCCCCCATACCCCTATCGTCATATACGACCTCAGCCACACCTACTACCTTATCGTTAACCTTCGCCATCAGCACGATCGCGTTCCCACGGAAAAGAGAGTCCACGTAAGGATCGAAATAACGGATTATGGACATGAACCTATTATATATACATTCGGCTGAGAGGGCTTCATAGAAATGAATAAGTTTTTCCCTATCCTCAGGGGTAGCTCTTTCAACCTCCACAGGCGTGCCATCTTTTAGCACTCCAGAATATACGAGTATGCCCATCCCCCTCCCCCATGGTGTGTTACAGTATCTCATAGTTTTAATTATATGGTGAATTGATAGAGGCACCAAGATACAGGTATAAATCCCCAGATGGCACCTAAGAAGAGTAAAGGCGTCAGCAAACTGTCCGGAGAGGTTAGAAATTGAGTAGTTTATGCACGGACATTGGCGATTTACAGGAGCATTTAATGACTGAACACTGGTATCCACCCTACTGCAGAGAGCCTCCTCTAATAGAATATTGTGGAGACATGGAACTAGGAGCTATAGTGATGGGAAGAGCATGCAACAAGGGTTTCGTCAGCTTATATTCAAGCGATTCATATAAACCCCTAGAATACAAAGACCAGTTTATAAAATGGGTGTTCCAAAACAAGATTCAAGGTTATACCTATTATGGAAAAATATTTGATGTAAAGAAAGCGGAGCCCGGGCCTCCAGGGACTACCAGTATAGTATCCATACTCAGAACAGATGAAGCCAGCTACGCGCTCAAAGCATACAGACTACCCACACCTGATAACCTAGAACCCCGAGTACTAGAATACTTAACAAAAGCTGGGAACAACCATGTCCCCTCCTATACGGGTCACGGTGAATACGGGGGTTACATAATTCATCTTATAACTTCATGGCTAGGAGAATCTAGTGTTGTACCATTGTTATTTGACAACGCAATATATTACATGTCAAAAGGATTTGCCGAACCCCTTGAATTAGCCTACGAAATAGGGGCCGCGATTGCATCCATTCATTCCGATCTAGAATTATGTAGTGACATATTATGCGCCCCGGAGCCGGTAAGCGAGGAGGATCTGTCTAGATGGATTTTCCGAATCCAGTGGCGTCTTGAGAACATGGCCATCCACGAGGACAACCTCGTCCGTGACACAGTCGAACAACTATATAATAGGATAGACGATGTAATAGAACTTGCTTCTAATTTACGAAAGGGATCTAAGATACGCACCCATGGAGATCTGCACCTCTACCAAGTATTCATAGATAAAAACACCAACATTAAGATTCTCGACTTTGAGGGTGAGCCGGACAGGATGCCTGGAACACCGTTTGAAAAAGAAACCTCCGAACGAGATCTTGCATGCCTGTTAAGAAGTCTACATTATGTGGCAGCAAACGCGTACCTATCCAAGAACGGAGAAGAAACTGTCTTTGAAGCCTCAAGAAAGGTTCTCCATGAACACGGTGAGTGGATATCCTCAACTTTCGAGAAGATACTCGAGGGGTATCGAGCAAAAGGCAGGAATCCATCTCTAGAAGCAATATTCTTCTGGAGTATTGAAAGGGCTCTTTATGAATTCTATTATGAAAGTATGTGGAGGACAGGTCTGGAACACATACCGCTTGCCTGGCTAGAGCACGTAACACAGTTTCTTGGCGGTAAGTCCTATCCCTTTTTGCTAACGAAAAGTTAACATATATTTTTATATGAAATTATGTAGCCGGCAAACACAACAATGAGGATCTCCATTAGAGGAGAGCGTGCTACCGATGGGTATAGGCGGTGCCCGAAAATGTATGAATTGCAAATACTGGCGGCCACATCGTTTCTACGAGGGCATCGGAGTATGTACTGTCCGATGGCCCTGGAAGATGACGTTCGAGGAGGACTCCTGCCAATACTGGGAACCATTAATAATAACCAACCCCGGATTTTATTGGTGCCATACATGCAAACAACGGGTTGGCCCCGAGGAGTTCGAGGAACACCTCAAGAAGGGGCATCGTCTATACTCATCGGTGTATCTCGAACCCGAGGTTAAAGAAGAACTTTACCCGGTGGAATAGCCATGGTAGATCTAACATTCGAGATTGGCGGCCCCCAAGGAGGCGGCATCGAATCAGCCGGGCAAATAGCTCTCAGAGCTTTCATGTTAAAGGGATACCGCGTCTACGGTACGAGAGAATATCACTCGAACATAATGGGTAAACACAGTTATTTCAACATAAGAGTAAGGCCTGACGAGGCTAGAGCACCGCAACTGCCTGCAGATATAGTTGTAGCCCTCGACGCAGAGAGCGTGTTCACCCACTATAACGATGTAGGAGAAATCATGGTATATGATACGGGAGTCCTAAAGACTAAGATGGATAGGATACCTAGCATGTCAAAGTATCTTAAGGCAAGAGTCCAGAAGGAGCTGGAAGAAAATGGCGTCGAACCCACCGTTGCGGGTGTGGTCGAATTATTAAACAAGAGAGGCAAGAAAACTGTAGGTGTTCCATTGAAACAGCTTCTCAAGAAAACGAGCGAGGAATCCGGTGTCCCCCTAGTCTCCATATCAAGAGCTATCAACACGATCGGACTTGCCGTGGGTATGTCACTCATCGGCGTTGAGGTAGAGCACCTGGAGAGGGCTATATCCCTTTTCTTTGCAGGTAAAAGAAAAGTCATTCATCCTAATATAGTGGCTGCCCATATAGCGTATGATTATGCAAAGGAGAACTTCAGCGGCTTCCATCGTGAAACAATTCCAGACGGACCCCATGTGAAGCCCGAGAGGGAGCGGCTCATAGTCTCAGGAAACGATATCGTTGCAATGGGTAAGATAGCTGGCGGTCTTAGGATACAAACATATTACCCGATCACGCCGGCAGCCGACGAAAGCCTCTACTTGGAGAAATTTGAAGAATTCCCCATCGAACAATGGGCCCAGGAAAAACTAGGAATAGAAAAAGGCGGCGTGGTTGTCGTTCAGACTGAGGACGAGATCTCCGCTATAAACATGGCGATAGGGGCGTCCATAGCAGGTGTAAGAACAGCAACAAGCACCAGTGGCCCCGGTTTTAGCCTAATGGCAGAGGCTCTCGGATACGCTGGCATAATTGAAGCTCCCGTAGTAATAACCCTCTATATGAGGGGTGGGCCAAGCACTGGAATGCCCACGAGAAACAGTCAAAGCGACCTGTTGGCAGCGCTCTTCCAGGGACACGGAGATCTGCCAAGGATAGTCTTGGCCAGCGGGGATCACGAAGAAGCCTTTTACGATGCTATAAAAGCTCTAAACTGGGCTGAAAAGTATCAGACACCTGTAGTCCATCTACTGGAGAAGGCTATAGCTAACGCTATGAAAGATGTTTTCAACCCGGACTTATCAGGTGTGAATATCGAGAGGGGGAAGATAGTAGAAGAACCAGAAATACCGTTCCCCCGGTTCCAGTACACAGAAGATGGGATTTCGCCAAGAGCTTTTCCAGGGGACACTGTAGTGTGGTATACTAGCAATGAACACGACCAGTGGGGACGCAGAAACGAGGATCCCGAAGAAAGGATACGAATGCATGACAAACGTATGAAGAAGTACGAGATCGCCGCTATGGAAATACCAGACGAGGAGAAGGCCAAACTTTACGGTGACCCTGATGCGCCAATAACGATAGTAGGATGGGGTGCCGTTAAAGGGGCTACCCTCGATGCTTTGGAGAGACTGGCAGCTGAGGGTATAAAGGCTAAGTACCTCCACCTACGTGTCTTCATGCCATTCCCATCTGAGTTCGTATCTAAAGTGTTGAATAGTTCGGAGAAGGTTATTGCAATAGAGGGTAATGCTCTTGCGCAAGCTTCAATGGTAGTTAGAATGTTTACAGGGATAGATATCCCCCATAAGGCAATAAAGTATACTGGTCGCCCCGTTTTTGTGAATGAGGTAGTTGATGCAGTTAAATATATACTTGAAACAAATGTTTCAAAGGTGGTGTTAAAAGATGGTCAATAAACCATACAAGTATAGAGCGGATACTTGGATGGATTGGTGTCCCGGATGTGGTAACTACGGCATAATAACTGCCGTAGAACAAGCTCTCCGGGACCTCAACATTCCCCCACACAAAGCCGTTGATGTAGGAGGCATAGGATGCTCCGGCAAACACCCAGAATTCTTGGCTATAAATGGAGTCCACACTCTACATGGTAGACCAATACCTGTAGCAACCGGATTGAAACTAGCCAGACCAGATCTCACGGTAATAGTTTCGAGCGGCGACGGAGACCTACTAGGTATAGGGGGGGCCCACTTCATAGCAGCTGGCAGAAGAAATGTTGACATAACCATACTATTACACAACAACGGAGTTTATGGACTTACAAAGGGACAAGCGAGTCCAACGCTAGGACTATTTGTGAAAACAAAAGCGCTAAGCAAGCCCAACATTAACTCTCCAGTGAACCCCATACTACTGGCCTTAGCGAGCGGGTTTACATTCGTCGCCCGTGGATACGCCTACCATGTGAAACAACTAAAAGAACTGATAAAGAAGGCTATACAACATAAAGGTACGGCTCTCATAGATATACTTCAGCCTTGTCCGACCTATAACAACGTGTATACTAAGGAATGGTACGAGAAGAGGATCTATTATCTCGAGGAACAAGAACCTGACTGGGATCCCGTTGTTAAAAGCGAAGATGAGGTACTACCGAAACTTCAACGCGCTGTATCAAAAGCCTTTGAATGGGAGGAGAAGATACCACTAGGTATACTCTATCAAGATCTGACAAAGCCGGAG
>WAOQ01000048.1 GCA_015521205.1 Desulfurococcales archaeon | reverse complement strand
CTCCTAGTTTATCTTTGAACGGGGAGGACCGGTTTACATAGTTTCTCCCAGAAAGAGCGGCCCCGTAAGTGTAATCAAAGAGCTCAACAAAAGCCTGCGGTCTCAGTATAACCATCATCTTATCTGGAAGGTCAACCTTTACCCGTTTCATACTGTTAACCGCTTTTTCAGCCGCGTTTAATGCTAGTTTCTTAACATCTGGTATTTGTAACCTGGATCCTCCATATTCGTAAATGGAAGGACTAGTGTCCGTGCCATCCGTAGCTACCAGGTCAACGACCACCCGTGAATATGTGGTGGGCGCATTAGCATATACTCCTTCACTATTAAGTATGATATGCTCGGCTTCGCCGATGCCAGCATATATCATCGTAAGCTTTATCCTCTTATCATCCATGACTGTTTTCGCTGCATCAAGGATGTTCTCGACAAGGTCATCTGGGTCTTCGATCCTTTGTCGAATGAAAGGAGAGTATAATCCTTCTAGGTGGGGTATACTGTCGCCATCATAGAATCCTGGGAAGTTGGGGTCGACTGGCGAAGTTTTTGCTATCTTAACAATGTTTTCGGCCACATTAATGATTGATGTAGTGGTGAGCCTGTTGGTGTAAGTGAAAGCCACTCTTTTGCCAACGTGTACCCTGATACCTATACCAGCTTCATCATTACGTAGGAGGCTTTCCAAGCCTTTCCATGTCACACTAACTGTAATTCGTCTGTACTTCACCCCGTAAACCTCAACCCCTGTAGCGCCCGCGTTGGCAGCGACACGTGCCGCGAGTTCTACAGCTTCACCCAATTCGAGAGACGTCATCCATTGATCACCTCCATTATACGGACCCTATAACAGGTGCTCCTTCCTTCGAAACGCGTAGATAGGGGCCCCCGGAGGATACGGGGACTGTTTGGATCTTCCCACAGTATCCCCAGTCTACCTCAAAGTCCCTGCTAAGGGCTACGGCATTGGCGAGGATTTCTATCGAATTCCCTGACAAGGTGCTGGCGAGTATAGGCCTCACTATCTCGCCTCTACGTATTTCATAAGCATTTTGTAGGCCTACCTGGAAAGTACCATCGAGGCTTGCTTCTCCTCCCAAAGGTATACCCAATAACACCCCATGCTCTATATCCTCTATCATCTCCTCCAGAGTCCAATCGCCTGGTTCCACAATGGTATTCCTCATACGGATTAATGGACGCACCCGATAACCCTCAGCCCTAGCATTACCTGTAGGTTTTTGCCCAAACTCTGCCGCATGTTCACGGTCAACCATGAACTCTTGCAGTATTCCTTTATCCACTATGACCGCGTCTCTTGCTAGAACTGCCTCGTCGTCAAATCTAAGGTTCCCAAAGCCATGCTCGACGGCCGGGCTGTCCTTAACTGTTATAAACTCTGGAGCAATGCGTTCGCCTCTTCGCCCAGCCAAAACACTACCCGAGGAGACTAGATCGGCTTCGGCTAGGTGGCCGAAGGCTTCGTGGATAAGTGTTCCTATGAGGTGAGGCGATACTATCGTCTCGTAACGTCCAGGTTTTATTTCCACCGCGTTCCCGGAGTCCTTCATTCTCAGGAGTACTTTCTCGGCTATCTCTTCGTGGGTCTCATTATCAAACACGGTGTATCCATCGATCCTTCCTATTACATGGTATGCAGAGACTCTCCTACCGTTGATCATGCCAGTAGCACTAACACCTAGGTAGAGGTATGGTTTACTCTCTATTACTTGTCCTCCATCACTTGTCACAACTATACGATGCTCTATCCACTCAGTAAGTCGAACCACCACTGTTTTTACAAAGTCTATTTTCGATATCAGTGAGTGTATGTACTTCATATCCGAGATCTTCTCCGAGATATCTATGTTCTCGAAGGGTTTCCTGGCGGGCCACGTGTAAGTTTGCTCGCCGAGTTTAGCGTCTGAGAGCTCCCGCACCCTGGTTTTCCCGCTGTTTTTTGACTCGATACGTGCGAGTTGGAAGGAATGCTGTAGACTTTCAATGAGCGAATCGAGACTGGTATCTACTGTTGATGCGCTTCCCCAATAACCGTTATGTAGGGATCGAGCGTGGACACCCACCTCCGTATATGCCTTGTTTGCCGTGATAATCCCATTTTCCATGTATAGTGAATGTCCCCTCTCCATTACTGCCCTTAGATCATAGTATGAGGGACCGGAGAATTGATGTATCGCCTTTATCAGTGTATCCAAGAGTTGTTGGGGTTCTATTTGCAAGCTTTTTCACCGCTATGTTTTTTGAACGTTATTAGGTGAATAAGGTTTCGCCTTTACTGGCTACGTGTATGTAGCCACATACACTTAAATAGTGGCTTCCCGCCGGGATACTCCTCTCGGGAGGGGGCTAGGATCTTGGTTACAATACCAAAGGTGCCAAAAATAGAGGACCTCAACCCGGAGAGATCCAAAGTACTGGTAAGGATAGACATAAACAGTCCTCTAGACCCTGTTACGGGAGAGATACTAGATGACACCCGCTTCCGAGCCCATATACCAACCATAAAGGAACTAATAGAGCGTGGAAACGCCGTCGTCTTAATGAGCCACCAAGGTAGACCAGGTTCAAGTGACTTCACAAGACTACACAATCATGCTAGACTCCTCCGAAAGCTATCCGGCATACCAGTAAAGTTCATAGACGATATAATCGGGCCGGCAGCCAGGAAGACAATCGACGAACTCAAACCAGGGGAAGTATTACTCCTAGACAATACACGTCTACTGTCAGAAGAAGTCATAGAGAGTGTCCCAGAAAGACAGGCTCGAAGCATATTCGTACGCTCACTCGTAGACCACTTCGACTACTACATCAACGATGCATTTGCAACCGCGCATAGAAGCCAGCCAAGCATAGTAGGATTCCCATTAGTGCTACCCTCAGCCATGGGGCGAGTAATGGAAAAAGAAGTAGAGGCTCTACGCCGCGCCTTCGACCCCGAAGCTACACCAAAGATTTTCGTGCTGGGCGGAGCGAAGGTTCATGACACAATGCGAGTAATAGAACACCTCGTCGAAAATAAGCTAGCTGACAGGATCCTTACTACTGGGCTAGTAGCATTCCTCTTTATGATCTCGAAAGGCATAAACGTAGGACTCCATCAGAAAAGGATAATGGAGAATAGGGGTATACTTACACTGGTTTCACGTGCCCGACGACTCCTACTCCGCGGCGCACCGATAGAGGTACCACTAGACTTCGTCGTAGAAAAAGAAGACGGCGAGACCGTAGTTCGAGGCGCCCATGAGCTCGACGGGCCGGCTAAGGATATAGGGCCAGCAACAATAGACAGCTATTCAGAACTCCTTAAAGAAGCATCCATCATAGTTATGAGAGGACCCGCCGGAGTGATAGAAGACAAACGTTTCCGCAAAGGTACCCTTGAACTAGTTAGGAGGGCCCTAGACTCGAAAGCCTTCACAATTTTCGGTGGAGGTCATTTTAACACAATCATATCAATGCTAGGCGAGGAATACAAGAAAAAGGTTGGACACATATCAACGGGAGGAGGAGCCCTACTCCTCTTCCTGTCAGGCGAAAACCTCCCAGCCCTCGAGGCTCTAAGCATGTCGGCTTCACAATTCCTGGGGTGGTAAAAAGTGAAGGTGAAGATAGCAGTTAACGGATATGGAACCATAGGGAAACGTGTAGCAGACGCTATACTAAAACAACCAGACATGGAACTCATTGGTGTAGCGAAGGCGAAGCCCGACTATGCAGCGCTAAGAGCAGTAAGCCTAGGTATACCTCTCTATGTGCCGAAAGACAAGCTATCAATGTTCCAGGAGAAAGGAATTACTGTAGCTGGAACGATAGAAGACATGTTATCCAAGGCGGATGTTGTGGTTGACGCGTTGCCGGGCGGTAAAGGAGTTTCCATGAAACAACTATACGATGAGTACGGCGTGAAACAAATTTACCAAGGAGGCGAGAAAGCCTCTGTAGCAGAACGGTCATTCTCCACCCTTTGCAATTATGAAGAAACCCTAGGAGCCAATAGTTTACGTGTAGTCTCATGCAACACCACCGGTCTCCTACGCCTTCTATGCACCCTTAGAAGACTCTATACTATAGAAAGCGTCAGGGTTACTTTAATTCGTAGAGCGGCTGATCCCAAAGAGGTAAAGAAGGGCCCAGTTAATGCGATTAAACTGAATCCTCCAAAACTTCCTAGCCATCATGGCGAGGATGTAAAGACTGTTATAGGAGATATAGACATAATGACTGCCGCTGTAGCTGTGCCTACAACACTAATGCATGTGCACCAAGTTAACATACGTTTCTCAGAAAGAGCATCGAGAGACAAGATAATAGACGCGCTAACAACCACGCCTAGGATAATCGTTGTAAACACGTCACTAACCGGGATCCAAAGTACGGCCGAGCTCTCTGAGGCGTTACGTGATACTGGTAGACCACGTTCAGATATGCCGGAACTGGCTATTTTCGAGGAAAGCGTTACTACTCAGGGCAAAGAACTTATGTTATTCCAAGCGGTTCACCAAGAATCGATCGTAACCCCTGAAAACATAGATGCTATTCGGGCAGTAACCAGGCTTGCAGCTACAAGTGATGAGACTATCCGAATAACAGATGAAACATTAGGGCTTAAGAAAGGACTATACTTCATAGCAGGAGGCGTGGGGTGAAATTAAGGTGACACCATACGAGCGCTACGAGGTAAGCTTCAGGTTTAGAAGGATACTAGTCCCGGTAGACGGTTCTGAAAGCAGTTTACGAGCCCTAGATGTTGCCGTTGATTTCGCGAAGCACTATGGCTCGACAATAACTGTTCTCCACGTATCGTACGCGGGGACACGGAAAGCGGTCGATGCTGTGGTGATGGCTAGGAAAAGGCTTGAGAATCAGGAGGTTCGTGTAGAGTACAAGGACGTTAAGGTTGATCCAGCGTTTAGATCGGTGGCCTCAGCCATAGTGGAAGAGGCGCGTGATGGATATGACTTGGTTATTCTAGGTGCTAGGGGCTTATCATTAACCCCCGACCTAAACGTGGGTAGTGTCGTGTTATCTGTAGTTGCGAATGTAGACGTCTCTGTTTTTATTGTAAGGTAAACTTTTTACCAAATCTATCTCATAGTGTAATCATCTTTCCACTACTTAAAAAAAGTACATGAATATGACTTCATATCTTAATACCCCCATCAACTATCAATTCAGACATACGGTTAAGATAGTTTGTTATTCTACCTTCCATGGTGAGGTGTCAAGCATGGTTGATATTAAGGAACTTTTTGCCAAGAGGACGCAGGTAATGCGTGCCTCCGAGATTCGAGAACTACTCAAGCTAGCTGAAGGGAGAGACGTGATAAGCCTCGCGGGAGGCTTGCCCGATCCCTCAACTTTCCCCGTCGAGGAGCTAAAGAAGATAGCAGTCGACGTGCTCGAGAAACACGGCGCACAAGCCCTCCAATACTCACCGACCCTCGGCGTGACCCCCTTCAGGAAGACATTGTTGAAGTTCCTCCAGTATCACAGTGTCCACATAAAAAAAGATGACGACATAATCGTGACTACTGGAAGCCAGCAGACGCTAGAATTGATTGCGAGGAGTCTTATTAATGAAGGAGACATAATCATAACCGAGAAA
>WAOQ01000047.1 GCA_015521205.1 Desulfurococcales archaeon | reverse complement strand
GTTTGTAAGTTCTGCGATGCCCAGGGCTGTGCTCAGCCCTGCTATTCCGGCTCCTATTATAAGGTATCCATATTTCATTTTAATCAACCTCCACGGCGGCTAGTTCTCCAAATGTTGGCATTTCGTGTGGTGGGCGTGAACGGAAAAGCCCCAGTCTATTTAGGGGGATCTTCTTCAGATGAGACAACATTATCGATGATATTTGAGCAGAGAATCTTCCTTGCTCGGCACCTGTCCCCAGAGCCGTATACCGCTTTAGTTTTTCCATACTAGCGTATCCGGACTCATAGGTTTTCACCACATCTTCGAGGGTAACATCCATTTCCGCATCGACGAATTGTAATCCATTTATCCTCCCTGAAAGCCAAAAATCGACTATATCTACTATTGATGAGAGTTCATACTTGTGTATAGATTCACTCATCTCTGGTGTAAGTGTACGTTCGAAATCATCCATGGCCATTTTTAGCGTCTCTTCGCCGACAGCGAATCCGGCGTTTGCGGCAGCCTTGTATCCAGCCAGGATGCCCTGGTAGAGTGCTTGGTCCTCCCAGAGAACCCCGGCAACTGTACCTGCGACGTAGAAGCCTGGCTTTCCTTCCGTGTAGTGGTTCCTGATCATGAACCGTGTTAGTTGCGAGTTGTAATCTAACTCTAAGCCGGCTTGTAGAGGGGGGTTGAGATCGGGGTTGGGGGTTAGCGCTGAGACGATGATCTTCGTGTTTATCCTATTCCCGTCCTCCAGCTGTAGCCCTGTCACATGTTCCTTGCCTAGGGCTTTCCGAATCCTTGTATTGTAGAGCTTTACCCCCAGCGCGGCTGCCTCGTCTAATAACTTGTATACCTCCGTTTTAGGTTCTGTAGTATAGATAAGATGCGTATCACCCATCGTCTTCTGGAAATGAATGGCTGCTCTCACAGCCCAACAGGTATTGCCTACAACTGTGATTCCACGCGCTTTTGCATTGTAGGTATTGAATAATCTAAACGCATAGGAGAGGCTCACAATGCCGGGTAGATCATTATTCTCAAATAGAGGCGGGGGAGAAACACCTCCAGTAGCGAAGATCACGCTTTTCGGTTTAACGATCAATAGCCTGTTAGGGGTTGTAACAGCGAAACCTTCCTCGTATTTGCCTATGTACCTTGACCCGGTGTAGAGGGTAGCGCCAGCCTTCCTTGCTTCGTTGACAAGGTTTGTAACAAACTCGTCGGCCCGCGCGTTTTCCACACGTACCTCGCCTGTATAATGGGCCATGAACCCGCCGAGGCGTGGAAAGGTATCGACGAGCAACACTTTTGCGCCTACTGATGCGGCGGACATGGCGGCGGCTAGACCAGCGATTCCTCCCCCAATCACTAGTATATCGACGTCAACATGCTCTAGTGGGCGTGTTTCATGGGCCTTAGTCTTGTGCTTGTATGCCTTATATTCGGGATGACCGGAAAGCATGGGTATAAGCTTTCTAGCTATTGACCAAAAGTTCCGGATATACCATCTGTGGTAAAAGCCTGCGGGGATAAGGTTATGGAACCAGTTAATCAGCATGGATGTCAGGGTATATTCTTCTATGAGTACTTTGTCCCCGTCGACGGGCTTGTAGAGGCTGGGTTCAACAGTATATCCCTTATTCACCAAGTATGCCCGGTTCCCTGGACACCATGGTCTCTCACAGTATGGTGCTCTTGGACGCTTCAGTTTTAGCCCTTGGGAAAAGCCACTTATGACTTTCGTCTTTCTATACACAGTTATATCGAGGGGTTCTTGTGAGGTTTGTAGCTTCAATGTTTTTGGCAAAAATACCCCCCTCCAAACTAGGAGTTCACAGAACTGTATGTGAGAAACACTCTACTTTAAAGAATACGTAGAATAGTGGAAAACATTATGTCAATGCCCAGTAAACCCTAATAGATACGGAGGCCTCCGCGGGGTGCTGAAGAGGTTCGCTAGGCTGGATCCCTGTTAAAGGGATGACGGCTTACGGCGGAGTCTCGAGTCCCGCGGAGGTCTCCATTAACGG
>WAOQ01000046.1 GCA_015521205.1 Desulfurococcales archaeon | reverse complement strand
TGTGTATAAGAGACAGGTAAAGAAAGTTATAGCTGCAAAAAGAGCAGCAGGAGACGAATTGTTGATTGTGGCAAGAACAGATGCTAGAGGAGTCCTAGGCCTCGACGAGGCTATAGAACGTGCAAAAGCTTACATTAAAGCTGGTGCAGACATAATTTTCCCTGAAGCTCTTAGAAGCGAGGAGGAGTTTAAAGAAGTAGCAAAGAAGCTCAGCGGGGTACCTCTTTTAGCGAACATGACTGAATTCGGCGTTACACCCTATTATTCGGTAGACGACTTTCGTAGATGGGGTTACAAACTCGTTATATTTCCAGTAACACTTTTACGTTATTCGCTTGGAGCGATGAGGCAAGCATTACAAGTACTTAAGTTAGAGGGAACCCAGAAGAATCTGTTAAATGGTATGATGACTAGAAAAGAATTCTATGAATTAATCAACTATACAAGTTATGAAGAAGAGGACAGGCAGATAATAAAAGAATACGAACGACTCTTCAAAAAAGGCTAAACATCAAAATAGTCAACTAGCCACCATGTTCTGCCAGATAGTTGAATGCCGAGTAAGCAGCTACAGCACCCATAGCCGCAGCAGTGACAACTTGGCGGAATCCAAGCCACATTGTTGTACAGTCTCCCGCAGCGAAAACTCCCGGCAAGTTTGTCCTCATCCACTCATCAACTACGATATATCCTCTTTCATCGGTATTCAATCCATTCTTTCTAGCCCATTCTATGTCGGGCTCGAAACCTATCTCAATGAAAACACCATCAACTTTTAGCGCTTTCTTTTCGCCAGTAATCTTATTTTTCACTACTACTTCGTTAACGGTCTTTTCACCCCGGATCTCCTCTACAACAGTATCTACTAGTATCTCAACATTAGGCAGTGTGAGAACCTTTTCAACGTAGAAGGGCTTTGCACGAAACTGTTTTCTTCTATGTACAAGGTACACCTTTTTCACATAACCAGACAACATGAGAGCCCCTTCAAAGGCAGCGTCTCCTCCTCCCACAACTACAACTGCTTCTTTACCGGCAAAGAATGGTGCATCGCATACGCTACAGTAACTAACTCCACGACCGGCGAATTCTCTTTCACCAGGAACACCTAGCTTTCGTCTTTTTGAACCTATAGCAACAATCACGGTTCTCCCGTAAAGTTTCAGTCCACGCCGGGTAAGTATTTCATACCTACCATCCTCTAAACGCTTGAAGGTTTCTACTCTGTCACCCCAGTGAACCCTAGTACCAAACATTTCTGCATGCTTTTTGAAATTTCTAACAAGATCTGCTGCTGGGACCTCAAGAGTTCCTGGGTAGTCATCCACCTTGTCGGTCAAAGTAAGTTGTCCCCCGACATTCTCTGCTATGACTAAGCTACTCATTAGAAACCTGCTCGTGTATATCGCAGCAGAAAAACCGGCCGGTCCCCCACCTATAATAACAGTATCAAATGTTTTCCCTTCCAATTCCTTGGTCTTTGGAAGCCGAAGCCTCATCGCAAAACACCTCCAACATTATTGAGTAACTAATTATGTGCGGTCAGAACTTAAAGGCAAGATCATACTCATAGCGTCTCCGAGTACAGCCTTCATCATCCCGCACCATTTAGTGCGTTAAACATTACAATTGTGTCTTAAACGTCGTTCAGTAGCATACCTTTCGGCTAACATCTTCATTCCTTCCTCGAGGTCAAGTAGTTCTACTTGAACTTCTTCTTTTAACAACTTTATCCTTGCCAGACCTAGATTTCTCAGCTTTTTCAGGATAGAACGTGCGACACGCCTAGAAATGCACAGTTCTTTAGCCAGGATATCTTGTGCTTCGCCCAAATTTAGAGTCTTCCCCGTTTTCGAGGCCAATATAATAAATGCCGTCAATTCCCTCTTGTCGGGCCACAGCACCATCATTTTTCCCCTGCCACGACAGTTAACCGGGGGTCCCCGAGGTCGGTTTCTGCCATCCACCCCTTTAAGGGTGGTTCAATATAGGGTAGCTAGGTCATCCCCCTATACTACCTATTATGTTGACAGGAACTTATAATGACTGCACCGTGATTCCAGCTGTAACAATGGTATCAACCAGGAAAGACTATTCGATACTATAAGTTCGTTTCCACGGTAAACTATGAGGGGTATCTCAGGCTTACAGTCGATCCCCAGTATAACCTCGTCTCCCCTCTGTAAACCCAGATACTGGACGCGACCAGCACGGAAACCATTAACAGTCATAGGATATATCATCTTTAGGGTAAAAGACGTCATCACACCATCAACAATGCCTTCCGACTTTCCAGTTGTTACACCAAAATAACCGACCTTGTCGATCTTGCAAGTATCAAGCCACTCGTCTCTAGCAACCAAATACACCTCGGGGAAGTCCAAGAGACACTTATCAGGTAAGACTATAGAACCCCGCCCTACTACTACTGTGTAAGTATCCCCGGTCATTATGTTCTCTACAAATATTTTTCCAGGCCTCTGCACGATTTCTATCGAACAATGATTTTTTGTGATATCAAGTATCTTTGAGGCTATCTCCACAGGTTTTGCCAGAATATCCTCTATAGGCAACACTTGCTGTCCCCGTCTTACCCTGGACAAATCCTTCACCACATCATCAACTACCAAGACGGTAAAACGGATTCTAAATGTTTACGTAAGATTCATCTTCGAGCAAATATGGTTTATGTAACATAGATACCCGGGTAGCCCGATGAACGCCCCTGTAAGGGATGACTCTCCTAAGGGTGATGTGAAACCAGGCTGGCTGTGAAGGGCTGTCCGGGTATCCGCCTAACCTTTTATACTCATTCTTCCGGCGATAATTCATGGAGGAAACCCAAGGGAGTCGTTCAAGGCTAGGTAGACGATGGTCTTGACTGCTACCCGGGAGGTGTATAATATTGAAGCTATTCGAATTCGAGGCTAAAAGAATAATTAAAGAACTGGGATTTCCTGTGCCACGGTCTGTTCTTCTCGAAAAAAAGGATGATCCTGTAAGGAAAATGAAAGAAGCAGGGCTTAAGCCTCCAGTCGTTGTAAAAAGCCAAGTTCTGGTCGCTGGGAGAGGCAAGGCTGGCGGTATAAAAATGGCTAAGACCTGGGACGACGTAGTCCGGTTGGTCGAAGAACTGTTCAACAAACCAATAAAAGGACTGTTCCCCCGATACCTGTTAATCGAAGAAGCAATACCACACGAAAAAGAACTCTATGCAGCAATAATAATCGATAGAAGCGAGAGGAAACCAGTCATATTGGCATCCCAATATGGAGGTATGGATATAGAGGAAATAGCCCGCGAGAAGCCAGAAAGTATTGTAAGATACCACGTTGACCCCTTCATAGGCCTCAGGGCATTTGAGGCCAGGAAAATAGGCCGGTCTATAGGACTCCAAGGACGTCTTCTAAATTCATTCGCAGCGTTTCTACAGGTGCTCTATAAGGTTTTTGAGAAGTATGATGCAGACCTCGTGGAATCTAATCCGCTTGGCGTGACAGGAGATAAAGTAATCCCTCTTGACGCGAGGATAATTGTCGATGATAACAGTCTCTACAGGCATAAGGAGTTTGAAAAGGACATCGAAGTTACGGGGGAATATACAGAATGGGAAGTGAAAGCCAGAAGGATGGGATTGGCATTTGTAGAACTAGACGGTGATATAGGCATAATAGGAAACGGCGCCGGCCTTACCATGACTACCATGGATCTAGTCTATCTCCACGGCGGCAAACCAGCCAATTTCCTCGATATCGGAGGGGGCGCTAGCAAAGACCTAGTTAAGAAAGCCGTGGGATTCCTCATGGAACACCCTAGGATTAAGAAGATCTTTATGAACATATTTGGCGGAATAACAAGGGGAGATGAGGTGGCAAGAGGCATAGTGGCCGCAATCGAAGAACTAGGTCTAAAGAAACCTTTAGTAGTCCGCCTCTCAGGAACCAACGAGGAAGAAGGGCGATCTATACTCGAGGAAAACGGGTTAACAGCCTATACGGATCCCGTAGAAGCCGTCAAAAAGGTGATTTCTCTCTAATCGTGGTCTAGGAGGTGAAAAGTAGTGGCTATAATTGTTGATGAAAAGACAAGGCTCATCGTCCAAGGTATAACAGGTCGTGAAGGAAGTTTCCATACAAAGCTCATGAAAGAATACGGTACAAAGATAGTAGCTGGGGTTACACCCGGCAAGGGAGGACAGGAGGTACATGGTATTCCAGTGTATGACAGTGTCGAAGAAGCTGTTAAAGCACATCCCGAGGCAAACACGTCAATAATATTCGTCCCAGCCCGATTCGCGGCAGACGCGGTATATGAGGCCATAGACGCTGGAATAAAGACAATCGTGGTGATAACAGAGGGAATACCAGTACACGATGCTTTAAGATTCGTAAACTATGCTAAAAGCAAGGGAGTTACGATAATAGGACCTAACTGTCCAGGCGTTATAAGCCCAGGTAAAGCCAAGGTAGGCATAATGCCAGGCCATATATTCATGCCAGGCAACGTGGGCATAGTGTCCAGGAGCGGTACACTGACCTACGAGATCGCGTATGCCATGACAAAGGCAGGAATAGGTCAAACTACAGCAGTTGGTATAGGAGGCGATCCGGTAGTGGGTACATCCTTCGTAGAAGCATTACAAATGTTCGAAGACGATCCTGAAACGGAGGCTATAGTGTTAGTAGGAGAAATCGGGGGAGACATGGAGGAACGTGCAGCGAAAATGATAGAGGAAGGCAAGATAACAAAGCCAGCAGTAGCATTCATAGCTGGGAGGACCGCTCCACCGGGCAAAAGAATGGGACACGCTGGAGCAATAATCATGATGGGAACAGGGACAGCTGAAGGCAAGGTTAAAGCACTTGAAAGCGTCGGTGTCAAAGTGGCCCGTACACCGATGGAAATACCCGCTCTACTCAAGGAAGTTCTGAAAAAGTAGACTCGACTAAGTATCTAAACCCATCTTCTTCTCTTTCTAGCTTGCAATTCCTCACTCGTCTTTCTGAGTATAACCTCATAGAGTATAGCAGTCTTGTTGTCTCTGGGCCTTACGAGGCGCCCGAGCCGTTGAATGTATTGTCTCTGTGAACCGGTACCGGAAGCTAATATGCCAACGTTTACATCAGGTAAGTCTAAACCTTCATCCCCAAGAGTAGTAACCACTAGTGCCCCGGACTTCATCCGGCGGAACTTTTCTAGCACACGTTTTCTCGTCTTGGAGTCTATGCCTCCATGGAGTAAAAGCGCTCCTGTCTCCTTCGCTATCATTTCTGCTTGACTTTTATACTGGGTAAAAACAAGTATCTTTGAACCTTTCTTCAACTCGTTTTCTATTAATTGTTTTATTTTCTTTATCTTAGCTTCGGATTCTGCTATAATTTTCCTCATCTGTGCATTTACACGCACAGCTTCTATGGCTTTTGGATCTCCGCGCTGGGCAAGTTCTAGTAGTTCATTGAACTTTCTTCCCATAGCGAGGGCATGATATCGCTTGCGTAGCTGGTCGTACTTCTTCCTTTCCTCGGGCTCAAGATCCACATAGACTCTTCTTATAACATATGGAGCCAGATAACCCTGAGCCACTAGTTCGGAGGCACGCTTTGCGTATACCACGCCTCCCATTAACGGGAATATTTCAACATGTTTTCCATCATCGCGTGCAACAGTAGCGGATAGACCCATCCTATAAGGAGCTATCGACCCGGTTGCTATTACACGGAATTTATCTGCGGGCAAATGGTGGGCTTCATCTATTATAAGCATATAGAAGCGTGGACCGAAAAGCTGGATTTTCTTGAACGCTGTTTGGTAGGTAGTTACAGTTATGGGAGCAAGATCTTTTTCGTCAGAGTAGTATGCCCCGACCAGGTCGCCCGCGTCAGTAAACTCTTTTATCTTATCGATCCATTGATGAAGCTGGTCTTTTGTGAAGACTACAATAAGTGTTCTGGCGTTGGCTTCTGCCATAGCCTTTATTGCTACGATGGTTTTACCCGCGCCCGTTGGAAGGGCTATTATTCCTCTTTTCTTGTTCTTCCTCCAAGCCTCCAACGCTTTTTCTTGATAATCGCGAAGTTTACCTAGGAACGTGATCTCGCGTGGCAGTTTTTTTACCTGGAGTATGTTGCTTCTATCCTCGATGGACAGCCCATACGAGCGGAGAATGTTTACAACATCCCATATCAGATATGGCGGAACAAGATATCCTCTCCTCACACGCGAATATTTTATTTTATTGAGGAATTGTTTTAGGTATGGCTTCAATAATATATCTGAGGATAATATGAAGGTGTTCTCGAATCTGTCGTATTCTACGATTGCCAGATCTTCGCTGGAGGCTAATTTTTCTAGAACCCGTCTTGACGTAGTAGTGAATTCCGCATCTACCTCAGAAAGTTTTGCGATAACATCTTTGTATTTGTACCCAGCATTCCTCATCTTCTCCGGGTTGACAACGAAATGCTTGTACCCATCATAGTATCCTAGATAATCGCTGAACTCGAGTAATGATTTGAACTCGTCCTCGCTAAGCCACCGTCTGATCTTATATTCGATTCTAGGCATCGTCGACAACCCAGTGTCCTCGAATGGTTCTCTCGGTTTTTATTCCTAGCTTGGAGGTAACCATTTCGTATACACGAAGCAGCTCTCTGGTTCCTCTTAAATTAAAAATGATATAAAAACATCCTTTCCTATACTCTATCTTGTCTGCTATCGAGGCAACCGATAATATTCTATCGTCAACGGGTTCGGTTTCTTTACACGATGCGAGGTAGAAGACTTGAGGCTCTAGACAATCCCCGAATCCTATAGGTTCCGCCTCAGCCGCCAAAATGAAGCTTTCCCCATAGGTACCCAAGAGTAGTAATACTCTGAATCCCCCTGAAGACAACAGTTCCGCTTGGATAGCGTCCCAGTCATATTCCATTACGTCCTGTAAACATATGCGGGGTCGCTGCGTGGGTTCTTTAGTCACCGCCCCGCCTCCACGAGGCTCTACGCTCTTAAAACCTCGCTCACCCCCCGCAGTGTATTATTGTATTGATACTGTAAAAACATATGTCTTCACAGAAATCTTGCGGGTATATTTTAAATATGCATGAATATGCAAAAATAGGAAACCATCATGTCAACGGCGGGTAGCTAGCAACGGAAAGGTGTACGGAATTGAGAGCGACACACTCTCCACGTGGTATGTGCGTTAATAAAAGAGTAATGTACGAGCGGAAAATTAGTTCAACCGTATTTCTACAAGTTTTAAGAAGATACTTCACATTACAGAGGATCTCCGAAGAGACCAATATACCGATCTCACTGGTTTCCCGATATGCAACGGGAAAGGTACTTCCTAGCGATAAACATCTCCATAACATCGAGCAACTATACAAGAAAAAGAGCTTAATCCACCACGTCCTCAGGGATTACCTAGATACAAGTATAAGAGGAGTTTCTGCATATCGACTTAACACTGATCCAGAGGCCATAGTTTTCGTTTCTCTACTCCTAATTAAACACCTCGAAGAGGAGGGAATACAGCCCGATTATATAGACTATGTAATGGTTCCAGAAAGCGGTGGCATACCCCTGGGAGTGTTCTTTTCCTACCAGACATGTTCAAGGCTAATAATAGCGAAACGCAGAAGAAACATTTTATGGCAAAAATACGTAGCAGGGCTAGGCGGCTCACACGACAGTCTACGAGAATATTACATTCCCCTTTCAGAGGAATACAGAGGAGCCAAGGTAATGATTCTCGATGACATAACGATAGACGGTGGAACAATAGAGTCGCTTTACGATATAGCGGAAAAAGCAGGTATGAAGATATGTTGCAGCTATGTCGTCTATGCCTTGGGAGCCAGGTGGAGAGAACGGGTGCCAGAAATAAGGCCCCTCTTAACGCTTAATATGTAGTTTTTACCTGCTCCGGCCACCTAACGCCTGCTTGCACCCTCGTTCATCGGGGCCAAATTTTCCTCTTAAATTCGAATAGAGATAAATATCGATTCCCTCAGAGAGGCTCGGCTGTCCCGTTTCTCCCCATAATGCCAGGTACGTTGTCGGTACTCGGCAAACACCTCATCGCCTGAAGTAGTTTTTCTCAAAGAAAGTATATAACATTCATTTATACTTACAGGCTGGCACACTATCACCTAGTGGAATATGGTTTGGAGAGGTGAATACTTTGGCGTACAAACAGGATTACAAGGCTCTTGCTCAACGTATGAAAGAGATCCAAGAGATGCAGAAGAAAGTTGCCCAAAACATGGCTAGAATAAAACATAAACTAGTCGTCTTGAGTGGTAAGGGTGGCGTAGGGAAATCGTTTGTAACAGCAAGCCTAGCAACAGCACTTGCATCGAAAGGTTACAAAGTAGGCGTGTTCGACGCAGATATACATGGTCCGTCAATACCGAAAATGTTGGGATTAAAAGAAGGAACAGGACTCTACGCTACATTTAACGGTATACAACCCGCCGTTGGTGCCTTGGGAGTAAAAGTAGTGTCCATAGGATTGTTGATACCTAGCGAGGATACTCCTGTGATCTGGCGCGGACCTATGAAGACCGGCGCTATTAGGCAACTATTAGCGGAAGTCGACTGGGGAGAATTAGATATTCTACTCATTGATCTCCCGCCGGGTACCGGAGATGAACAGTTGACCATAGCGCAGCTGATACACGGGCTAACCGGGTCTGTTATAGTAACTATACCCTCCGAGGTCTCAAAGGTCGTGGTGAAGAAGGCGATCGCATTCACGAATAGGCTAAACATCCCGGTAATAGGTATCGTGGAAAATATGACGTATTTTGAGTGCCCAGATGGAACAAAACATTACATATTTGGTAAGGGTGCAGCTGAAGAGTTAGCTAAGGAATTCAAGATTAACTACTTGGGCGGCGTTCCTATAGATCCGAGGATAAGAGAAGCAAATGATGCTGGACAAGTATTCTTCCTGGAATATCCCGATAGCCCTGCGTCCAAGGCATTCCTAGACATAGCAAATAAGGTCATTGAATATCTCAAACAACATGAGGAGACGTCTAACTAGAAAACAACCAGGATGACACAAATCTTTTCATCGAACATAGCTGAAAGAAATTATGAATAAAAGTAACTTGTACTGGTTTGGTAAGGCTAGGCTACGCCTAGTCTTGTTAACAGCTCTTCAGCAGAGAACTCCTTTGAGAGTTTAATGTAAGCTTTTTTCTGTCCTTTAGGCGTTATTAGAGTGTTTACCTTTTCGACTTTTACCTCGTATAGCTTTTCTAAAGCATACTTTATATCGGCTTTAGTAGCCTCTCTTGCTACCACGAATACAATGGTATTCTCCTTCTCTGCCAACAAGTGCGTCTTCTCTGTGGAAACAGGATATAAGAGAACCTTCGTAGGCTCTTTCATTTTCAGATCACCCCGAAACGCTCCTTCAGTTGTTCAAGGGCAGATTCCGTGATTACTGTTAAACGACCGGGAACGGCGCCCGGGGCCAGTTCCAGTACACTGACATTCTTGCCCGTGGCAACATCGATACCAGGCAAGTTCCTTACTGCCATAGCTAGAGGAGAGTTTATATGGGATACTATGAATAAGATACTTTTCCTTTCTTTATAACGTCGACCACGCATCTTCCCCTTTCCAGCCCTATACCTTATGGACGCTTCCGATTTTATCACGTCGTCAAGGACACCAATTGTTGCAAGGAGTTCTCGTGCCTGTTTGGTTTTTGCTATATGACCTTCAACTTGGTTAGACACGATGATTGGTAACTTATCAACACTGAACAAGTGTCCCCGGGCTCTTACAAGATCAACGGCACTAGTGGCAGCTAAGGCACTTATGGTTCCTAGTATTCTTTCCTTTTTATTTACCCGTTCTACGATGATCTTCTCTGTTCTAGGAGGATGGGCCCGTCTACCTCCGACTGTCATATTTACTAAGGCCGCTCTGGAACTACCCTTTATCCTAGGAACCCTGGAAACACCGTGGTGAGCCCCCCAGCTTTCAGCGCTTGTCCTTTTTCCAGCTAGGGGATCTCTTCCCTGCGGTTGTAGCTTAGCGGTAAATTCTGCGAAGAAGACCCGTTTTATTAAGTCCTTACGGACCGGGAATGAAAATAGTGGCGGTAGTTCATAGTCGTATAGTTCTCCCTTATCCTGGTCGTAGTACAGCCCATACCTGGGTGTTTTCGAGTAGTATGCCAGATAGGTATGGAACTTCATTGTTTTCACCTCTCATCAATTGCCTTGCTTGGATGATAAGCTTACATAGGTTAGGTTTAGCTTAACATCGCCTATTGGATGTGGCCTTATAGCATGCCGTATAACGATAGGCCTCTTAACCGGGCCTGGGACTGTGCCTTCTAGTAGCAAGTAGCTGTTCCTTACTACACCGTAATGAAGGAAACCTCCTCGAGGAGTAATATCGTAGCCGTTTGACCCTATATCTAGGATTAGTTTGTTGTAATCGGTTCTCCTATGATATCCCATTTGTCCGGCTTGTGGTGTTTCGGACCATGTCCCTCTGCCGTGGCTACGTGAACCTGATTTCCTGGATCCCTTTCTATGTTTGTGCCATCGTGGTAGTTCTTTTACTCCGAACCTCTTGATAACTCCTTGGAATCCTTTACCTTTAGTAACTGCTATTACGTCTACCAGCTGATATGGTTTGAATACTTTGTCTACAGGCAGGGGGTTCCCTATGATCTTCTTCGCGTATTCTAACTGTGATTGTATGTCTCCACCGCCGATTTTTACCTCTAACAGATCTGGCTTCTTTTTAGGGATTCCGGAGATTAGTTTTGGTTGTGTCGCGATGATTACTCGTATTTCTTTTACTTTTTCCAGCGATGATTCGATAGTTGATAGTTTGTTTTCGAAGTCGGAAGCTCCTATGGTTTTGATTTTCCTGTATAGTTCTAGTTCCTCTGGGGGTGTAGACCAAGCTTCGCTGAGAGTGAATCTTCCTCTGTTAGGGTCATATCCATATGCCCTTATTGCAAGGGGTAAGACGGGTGGTGTTTCGATAACTGTGACCGGCCTGAAGATCTCTTTCCCATAGGTGGGTGATTCTTTGAAGGGGTCAACATAGAATACGTGTGTCATTCCAGCCTTATATCCGAGGAAGCCTAGCAATTTGGGTTCCTCTAGTTGCGGTTCCGGCCAACTCTTCACTCTGGGTACTAGCCTGGCCGCCCTTTTTCTAGGCCGTACACCTAGACTTCCACGTCTCGGCGTGTGATGTTTTCGTGCTCCCATAGCGCATCCTCCCTGGTCTCACTGACATCAACCTACTACAAAAACTTATCCAGATGGTGAAACCCCTTTATAACGATGATTGTTTGCATAGACCCATTGATAATGCTTCGCGAAGTACTATTCCCAAAACCCGTGCAGTAAATCTTTTTGGTAGAATTCTTTTAAAGAGCCTATCTAATAATCCTAATTCTATCTTGGCTCCAGCGGCTTTCGGGTGTCCCCCTCCACCAAGGCGTTTTGCGATCCTTTGGACATCTATTGTACGGCTTCTGAGCGAAATAGCACCGTTTTCACGTATTATAACTGCTATATCGGCATTAAACCTTGCTAAGAGGTATGCACCGATGAAACTGTTTGAGGGTGGCCCATACGGTTTTACTACGCCTGCTATAACACAGTTGTCTGCCTCTACTTTTATTGTGTGTTTGGTTATTCTTCCGTAATTTGAGAGTTCTGCATCAACGTAATCAATCAGTATTTCTTCTAATTCATCATCCCATAATCTTAGTGAAACTAGTTTTCCCAGGACTAATCTTCGCCGTGCATCTCCTTTTGCACCATGGAGCGAAACGACACGGAAAAGTTTTGGTGCTAGAGGATGGTTCCATCTCCATAGATCTGCTGCACAGATACTTGATTCTAGTTCTTCTAAGTATTTTGCTAGCTTACCGTTTGGTTCCCCGTAGATTTTGCGGGAGTATCGAGAGACGACCCCCGCCGCACATGTGGTTCTATCTATCGCAACGTTAACCCCGAGATCACGGAGTTTTTCGATGTCCTCCTTATCCCATACATGGTGATCATACCATTCTACATTTATCCCCTTTCGGGTAATTTTTTGAATGACTGATAGTAAATGATTCCATTCCCGCCCAGGTTGTCCTAAGTCCATTATCGCAACGGTATCCCTCGGCTCAAGGTACTCTGTGTATTGTTTCAGCGTCTCTCCGAGATTGTAGGGTTCTACAAATGCGACCGAAGCATCGGTGATTTTTAGGTTTCTGACAAGTAGATAGGCTGCCGCGGCCCCGACACCGTCAAGATCCGTATGTGTGAGTATGTAGATCATTTTTGACAGTCGACCCTCCTTGTTTTCTTGTCTTCTTCTTCGAACAATGGTTTTAGTTGGGAATAGAGATCTCGGAGGCTTTGTGGTATAACGCGGGTTCCTCCAATGGTTGTCATAAAGTTGGTATCTCCGTTCCAACGAGGTACTATGTGAACGTGGACGTGATCGTCGATGCCGGCCCCCGCGACCCTTCCCAAGTTTATCCCTATGTTAAAACCATGTGGATTCATAGCCTTGCGAAGTATTTTGAGAGAGATTTTCATGAGCCGGTGTATATCTTGTATTTCACAATCATCTAATTGTTCTAGTGTTGCTATATGGCGGTATGGTGTTATAAGGAGGTGTCCATTGTTGTAGGGGAAGGCGTTCATTATGACGTACGCGTAGGTTGAACGGAGAAGTATTAGGCTTTCATTATCTGGAAGCTTTAGTGCTTCACAGAAAATACAATGAGTAGCCTTCTTCCCCACGCTTTCACGTATATATTTGATTCTCCAGGGCGCCCAGAGAATGGCTAACCTGTTAACCTCTTCTCCACTCATGTTATCACGCCCAGAAAGGTCGTTATAGGCGTGTCTCCGAATAATATGCCTATAATATAGCCTATCACGATGAAAATTATGAACGGTATTCCCGGTGTTGAATAGATTATATCATCTTTATTTAGGATCCCTTTGTCGAGGAGTTTTTTAAATTGTCTCCTAATATCTTCGGGTTCTTCTTCTACATTAAATGAGAATCTGATTTTCTTGTTTCCATCTTCATCATAAATTTCTAATGGGAACCAAAAGCCGGGGTTTTTGGACAAACGCTCGGCGGTGAACGGTAGTCCCAGTAAACATAGGATTTTAGGTCTGTTTCTAAGATGTCTTCTATATTTTATGATGTTTCCTATACAGAAGCTCACAGGTAGAACCATGGATGCGAGAGATGCGTAAAGAAGTGTAAGGAAAGGTATCCCAAGGACGGATCCCATATAACTCTCGGGTACTCCTATCGATATCATTGCTAGGGCAAATAGATCGGCGCCACCCATTATGCCGGCCAAGTAAGAAATGGTCAAAACGCCTAGGACGAGTAGACTTGTTATTATATACACCATAAGAAGCCTATGATCCCATGCAAGTATATCCTTGTAACTGATTAAACTTGAGAAAGCAACGATAACACCAGCTAAAACCCAGTATTTAGGTTCAATTTCGCGTGTACGCAGATCCCAGTAGGCCGGAGGCAGGAGTAATAATAATATTAGAACCGCTCTCACCAAGCCATAATCCACGGTGCCACCCCTTTGACGCATGAAAAGTGTTTGGATATTTTGAAGAAAAAAGGATATAGTAGAGTGCCATCGGTCCACGTAATCCATACAAGTTACACTACCAGAAATATAGATCAGTTAGAGAAGGTTCTCTTTCCCATAACTATAACAGGAAGAGAAGGTAGAACTTACATATGGTTATTATGGGACGGAATAAAATGCCATATCTATACTGTTCACGGAAAAGAATATCTTGTAGAAAGGAAAAAGATTCTCGTTAAGGATCGATTATCAGGTCTTTTTCATCGTATCCCTTATTCACGTGGCGTTGTCGATGGTTACGTTGTGTGGGAAAGTGTATGGACAGGGAGCAGGTTTAGGTTTAGATTTCTAATAAATGAAAATAGTTAGTCCGGATCTCGTATACCCCACTCGGTTATAGAGAACACGGTCTCACCTTCCGGTAAGTGTGGTGCGTCCACTATTCTAGCTATTCTCTTGTTTCCTCTACTCCTTTTCAGCTGGACTCTTACACCTGGAGCATGGTATAAGACATGTCCGCCCACAGCTTGTGTGGGATCGCCATAGAAGACATCTGGTCGTGCCATGACTTGATTTGTTATAACAACTGCGACATCATAGACTTCCGCTAATCGTATCAATTGGTGTAGATGTCTGTTTAGCTTTTGTTGGCGGACAGCTAGGTTTTCTCGTCCAGCATATTCGGCCCTAAAATGACTAGTAACAGAGTCGACTACTACTAGCTTTACATTCTCTTTAGGTACAAAATCGAATAGCTTGCTAACAATTTCCATTTGGTGGTTGCTATTCATCGCACGTATCCAATATATGTTTTTCATAACCTCGTCTGGATCGAGTCCCACACCTTTTGCCATTGCTTCGATGCGTTCCCATCTAAACGTCCCTTCACTATCAACATAGACTGCTTTTCCTAAAAGTCCACCTTGCTCTTCTGGCAATTGAACATTTACTGATAACTGATGACATATCTGTGTTTTACCGCTACCATATTCTCCGAAGAATTCAGTTACTATCCTAGTCTCTACCCCGCCTCCTAGTAGGCTGTCCAGGTTTTTGCTCGATGTAGTAATCTTCTTTACAGTCATTCGTTCTTTTTTCAATTCATACGCAGTTTTGAAAGTTATGTGAAGAGCTTCTCTAGCAGCACTGATTATTTTCTGAGCAGTTACAAGTGGGATTCCCGTATCAGCATGTAGTTCTTCAGGGGTTACCACAGCTATAGCTTGAAGTGTAGTGTATCCAGCATCCTTCAACTTTGATACCGTGGCTGGACCTATTCCAGGGAGTTTCGCTATCCTTTCGAGTCCGGTTTCTTCTTCTACAGCTTCTTTGTTTTGCGGTGCCATTCTTCCACCTCGTGTGAGTATCATACCCGGTAAGATTCACCAGGAACCCATGTTGTAGTGATTAATTGGGCTTAATTAAAGATGGTGATACCAGGTCTGAATGTCTCTTGGAGGGAGGGGGTTTACACTCTTTATAGATTGTTTCTACTGAAAATAAAGTGGGCGAGAACCATGAGATTAATGTTGCTTCATGTGGATGGTTTTTGGTACAAAGTCCACAGACCAGCTATAAAGAATCCGCAACTAAGAGACCCCCCACAGGAATTGGTAGAGCCGCTCGATAACACAATCGTAGTCTTTGTCTCTATAGAAGAAGGGGATACAGAAGAAATAATACATGAGGTTTGTGATGAGATATTAAATTATACTGAAACCGTGAAAGCATCTTCGATAGTTATCTATCCTTATGCACATCTATCAACTAATTTAGCTAAACCTTCAAAAGCTCTTAGACTACTACACAAAATAGTTGAAATTATGTCTTCGAAGCACGAAAATGTATACTATGCTCCATTCGGTTGGTATAAGGAGTTCAAACTTCACTGTAAAGGGCATCCACTAAGTGAATTATCTAAGACCTTTCTCCCGGGCAAAGAAGTAAAAAACAAGAGATGGGAAGCACCATGGGAATGGGGCGATCTCCCAAAGACGTATGCCGAGACCTTCAAACGATGGGGCTATGGTAGCCAGGGCTGGGTTTCTCTACTGATAACAGACTTGGCACGAAATGCTTTTCACAACATGATGATAAAAAGAACAAGTTTTCTTGGTAACCAACCCAAACTATGGATCTCCAGTATAAATGAAACAATACGCGGAAATAAGGAAGAATTGAAGGAACTATTTTCCCTGCTAGGTATATCATATGAAGATTCGGGCGACGGGGTGTATCACGATAAGCGTTTGATAGCGTTTTGTAAAAACGATTCATGTGAAGCAATGCCACTTTACTATCTCACCGCGGTTAAGATATGGGAAGAGTTAAAGCAAGCCCAGCAAGGTAAAACACCTATTCTTCCCCCACAACTCGCTCCAGTGCATTTATACATTGTCTCAATGCCTGAAACACGTGATTACGTAATAGAGCTGTTGGATGACGACCTTTCCAAGAACTATCGGATAATAGTAGACGCTAGAAAAATGTCGGTAGGGAGGAAATTGCGCGAAGCAGGACAGCTATGGAGTTTAGTGACAGCAGTGATAGGAAAGAAGGAAGCTGAGACCGGACTAGTAACACTCCGTGTCCGAGAAAATGGAGAACAAATAGCGGTGAAAAGTAGAGATCTGCCCAATTATATAAAAAATATGGTACCCCAATACTCTACTGGAACATATTCTTTCTTAAGAATCTTCGAGTAACCCTTTCACTTTAATCGTCGATCCTCTCAACCACAACATGAAACCTGTTAACCCGGCAGTATGGGCAAAAATGGTAAATCCTCCCCATCTCGGCTAGATTAAAACTAACCTCAAGCTTCCAGGTCTGACCGCAATTCTCACATTTAAGTATCCAACTGGTCATCCCATTCACCCAAGACTAGAGAATAAGATCATCCTGCCTAATAAACACGTCCAAACTAATGGTGTCTATATTATATCTCTTTCACGTAGCAACGTTACTGCTCGGCGTAGAACCTCTCGTATTTTCTTTCTCTTATCCCACCTACCATATAATCTCTTTGCAGTAGATCTTATGCTGTTCGTTACCGTTAGATCCCTAAGGATCCGTATATCTTCTTCGCTCAATTCCTCGTCCAAATAACGCAACGCTATCCTAGCAAGGTGTCCAGGCTCCAAGCCCTCATATGGGTCTTTTATTCTATCAAGTCTTTTAATTATCTCAAACTCGATAACAGTTACCCAATCATTATCGCTAATCTCTGAATTATAAAGTTTAGATAACTCTCTACGTAATGCTGACAATGATGTAAAACCATCTCTTTTCGCATCGTTTATGGTTAGCTCGCCGAAACGGGTGTGTTTTACATTTTTTATCTTCGCTACAGCTATCGGACGTCCTCCACTATGGATGATAACTTCATCGTATTTCGGCCTTACAATCCCCAATCTAATTGTGAGATTTTTTTCGCCACCAAGTATTGCTTCAGCAAATTTACCCCTAATCATTAAGTGTCTTCCAACAAACCTCTTTCTTATCATGTCGAATCCCTGAAGCTAATATTATACAACCCAAAACTATTTGCATATATTCTACCGTCGGTGATTTACATTCATCGTGTCGTTTCGAGGAGGATATTTTGCGATAAAGCTAAGAGATTCTTTATAGGTTTATACTACTATAATATAGCAGGGGGCGATGATAGCGAGGCCGCGCTGTGTCATTATCTGTCGCGCGGCCTGCAGGAGGCCCGGGCCACCGGGTACGATGAAATAGGGCCAAAGCTCGGAGCCCCCTTGGAGGTTTGGAAAGGAATGTGTGGTATAGCGGGCATTACGGTACTTACAAAGAAATCATTGAAAGGTGAAACGCTTGGTTCGGAACTTACCGTACTTTTAAAGAGTTTAGAATACAGAGGCTATGACAGCGTTGGCATCGCAGTTATATCTGATGGAAGGTTAGTCGTAAGGAAAGGTGCGGGAAAAATAGATGAAGTATCAAGAAAACTTGGTTTCCGTAAAGTAGATGGTTTAACCGGGATAGGTCATACAAGGTGGGCTACACATGGTCCTCCAAACGATATTAACGCGCACCCGCATACAGATTGTAATGGTAAGATTGCTGTAGCTCATAATGGAATAATCAAAAACTACTACGAATTAAAGAAAGAGGCAATTATGAAGGGCCACACGATAAAAAGTGATACAGACACCGAGATAATATCACATCTATTAGAAGAGAATTACACGAAAACAAACAATTTCCTAGAAGCCCTTTCAACTCTCTTGGATCAAATCGAGGGTAGTTACGCTCTTGTAATATTAAACGTAGACGAGCCGGATAAGATATATTTCGCAAAAAACCTGAGCCCTCTCGTGATAGGAATAGGCAATGGAGATTATAATTTGGTAGCAAGTGATATACCAGCTTTGCTACGTTATACAAATCGAGTCGTTACATTAAGAGACGGAGAGTATGGATACATAACACCATCTAAAATTCATATACTAAAAAAACGAAAACCCGTAAATCTAGCCGGACGCATAAAAACGATCGATTGGACTATAGAATCAATAAGCAGAGCCGGGTATCCACACTTCATGATAAAAGAAATACATGAACAACCATTAGCCCTCCGTGAAACATATTTTGGCATCTCCTCTGATCCACTGGTTGACGAGGCTGTCCGGATTCTCAGTGAAAGCCGATTAATCTATATCACTGGTGCAGGCACAAGCTTCCACGCAGGGCTAGTGGGTAGGTATATGTTTTCTAAATTTGCCTCACGACCAGCCATACCGTTTATTTCCTCAGAATATACTCAAGTAATAAACGAGATCTCTGAAAAGGACGTCTTAATAGCTATCAGCCAAAGTGGTGAAACCATAGACACCCTCAGAGCTGTTCGCTGGTTTAAAGCGTCTGGGGGCAAAATAATAGCGATATCAAACGTCATTGAAAGCGCTATACCAAGAGAAAGTGATTTGACATTATATACTCGTGCAGGACCAGAGATAGGAGTAGCAGCAACAAAAACATACCTTACACAAGTACTGGTCTTGACATATCTTTCATTAGGACTAGCGAAGTATGAAGGAATGCTAACAAAAACAGAGTACCACCAGAAAAAGAATTCTCTCCGGGATGCTTGGAGATTTACAGAAGAGTCGATACGACAAACTGAGCCATTAATAAAGAGTCTTGCAAAGAGTCTATCAACCGCCCAGAGCATCTATATACTTGGACGAGGTCTAGGCTCGTTACTTGCCCTGGAGGCGGCACTCAAAATAAAGGAGATTGACTATATTCATGCAGAGGCGTACCCGGCCGGTGAAAGTAAACATGGACCGATAGCGTTAGTCGAACCAGGATTCCCTGTACTCTTTATAGATGCTATTGATGGTAGAGAAGAGTTAATAGGGAATATAAAAGAAATGACAGCACGTGGGGCTGACGCATATATAACGACATGTAAATCAGAAGAGCTCGGTGTACATGGAGCGCAACCCATAACCATACCCTGTACCAACACTCAGATATTGGAGCCCTATGTCCACATACCAGTCTATCAGCTACTCTCGTATTACATTGCAGTACAACGCGGCTTAGACCCTGACAAACCCCGAAACCTAGCCAAAACAGTCACAGTAGAATAGAGGTGAGCATGGTGACGTCTTTAGTTGTACTAGCAGGAGGTTTAGGAAAACGACTCTTACCTATCACAAAAGAAACACCCAAACCTCTCTTAGAAGTGATGGGTAAGAAGCTTTACCAGTATACGCTAGATTATGCCGCCGAGGCTAAACTAGATGAGGCCATTATTGTATCTCGCAAGGGATGGATAACCGAGCGAGAACATAATGGTATCCAGCTTAGAATTGTGAGCCAAGAAAATTATGGGATGGACGAAGCATATAGAGCATTCTATAATGAGTATCAAAATGGGATAGAAGACACGTTGATAATAGCCTTCACAGGGTTCATAGCAAGACCGCCCAATATAATTGAGCAAAGTTTAAGGCAGTATACGTTACTGAATGAAAGCAACATGATACTAGTTACACCAGTGGCCACTGGAACGGATACACATGCAAGTGTAGAGTTCGACTTCGGAAGCCGTGTTAAACTTGTACAAGAAAAAGGTAAAGGAGGGAGCGGATACGCGTTAGCAGGCGTGTTAATCGTGAATAGGGAAGGAGCCAGAGTATTATACGAAGACGGCATAATTCCTGGTCTAAATCATTTGGCTTCCAGGGGATCTTTGGGAGCCGCCTTATGGACAGGAGAATGGATGGACATATCCTATCCCTGGGATATCCTGGAAGCAGTGGCCATGCTTCTAGATGGGGTTACGGAGACTAAAATAGCATCAACAGCAAAAATAGCGAAAACTGCCATAATCGATGGTCCCGTGGTTATCGATAATAATGCCAGATTAGACGAGTTTGCAGTGGTGCGAGGGCCGACCTATATAGGACGAAACGTTCTAGTCGGTATGGGCGCCTTTGTCAGGCCTTACAGCGCTATAGAGTCTTCCAGCATTGTGGGCTCCCGCTCCGAGTTAAAGAGAAGCGTGATAATGTCAAATGCAGAAATATCGAGTGGTGCAGTCATAGCTGATAGCGTTGTCGGCCCGTATTCGCGGATAGGCGAGTTTTCAGTAGCTAAAAGCACTTATGTGGATAAACTTCCGTCCAGGTTTACAATTAGGATATTCTTTAAAAAGCGGAAACCCAAAATGGGTTCTATTATAGGTGCAAAGGTGAAGCTTGGTCCCCACACAGTTATACCACCGGGGAGCATCATAGAATAAGACACGGGATAAGGGATCCGATGAGACAGGTTAAGCTCATCGGCAGAAAAGCCTCTTTTTTGCTGGGCTCTTCATCTCCCCAATGTTAGGGATAACCCTAGAGTACAATAATTTATTTCGAACTATAAAACGTGTATTGCCTGTAAACTAATAATCCGCTCCAATTCGTCAATTTCAGAACTGTCGATGAGTGAGGTGGGATGGAATGTCCAAAAAACCAGAAGTGATAGAATTAGAAGATTTCGCGAAAATAGATCTAAGAGTAGGACGTGTTGTAGAAGCTGAAAAACTCCCTGGTTCTAAGAAATTATTACGTGTGGTAGTTGATCTAGGATCGGAGAAAAGGCAGGTTCTCGCCGGTCTTGCAAAATGGTATAAACCGGAGGATCTTCTAGGAAAATACGTTGTTGTAGTGGCTAATTTAAAACCGAAAAAAATGGCAGGGAGCGTTAGTGAAGGAATGATCCTTGCCGCAGTCTGTTCTGGCGTCCCAAAGCCCGTTCTACTCACTGTGATGGAGCCAGTAGAGCCCGGCTCGGATGTGTGTTAGCCCTTTTTAAGCTATGACACCGTCAGTGAACGGGTCTGGCAACGCGTTTAATTTTTCTATTAATGTCTGGTCGGAATGGAAGTCTGGAATATAACGTGCTGTAACCCCTTCCTTCCAAGCGATGGCCACGAACCCGCCTTTCTTCCTACTTGCTATCATAAATGTCCATCCATCCACATTGACTGTTACCTTATACTGTCCTGGTACACCATTGAGTGTTCGTGAGGTTATGAGTGTGGCTCCGGCAATAGTCTTTACTGCGGCCTCGAGCTTGCTATCTGGTTCTCCATAGTGGTTCTCCACGAATCCGTTTGCATCTACGGTTATTACGTGGAAGCCTGGGATGAAACTCTCTCCTGTCAAGACTAATCCCCTCTTTCATAGGAGAATTTTGTCATGAAAACATGTATAGGATGACAGTTTGTGTGATACACCAGTATTATCCGGTTTTATGGCTCTATAACTTTAGGATAACTCGGTTTTTGGATGGAAAGGATATTTTTATGCCGGAAACCTCTTCGTGAAAAACGTTGGTGCTAGCTGGCACAAGGAGGAACGAAGGGGAGAGACGCATGGGAGTAATGTCGGCTTTGGCGGCGATCGCCAATTATATCCCAACGGTTTCAAAGCCTGTACAGAAACCCTCCCTATACAGGAGGCTTGCGTGGACGGGCATTATACTTGTACTCTACCTTATAATGGCTAATACTCCGCTCTACGGTATAACTGCTGAACAGCAAACACAGATCGAGTTGCAACGAATAATCTTCGCATCAAAGGCAGGAACGTTGATGGAACTGGGAATAGGCCCTATAGTTACGGCGGGACTGATATTACAGGTGCTTGTGGGGGCAAAGATACTGGACCTGGATCTCACTGATCCTGACGACAAGAGGCTTTTCACGGCTTCGCAGAAAACGTTATCCGTGCTTTTTGGTATATTCGAGGCTACAATGTTTGCTTTAGGGTGTAAATACTGGACCTTGGCGCCCGGCACTGCAAACCCTATAACCGGATGCTCTGCTCCCTGGTCGGATAGAATACTTGTTATTATACAGTTGAGTTTTGCAACATTCCTTGTTATACTTATGGATGAAATGCTCCAGAAAGGCTGGGGTATAGGCAGCGCTATAAGCCTCTTCATCCTCGCCGGCGTGGCCGAGAGTTTTATGTGGTCTCTCTTAGGTTTCGTCCCTGGAACCTCCAACTACTACGGCTTTATACCAGCACTCTTTGCTATGCCGATAACAGATCTTATCGTCAGACCAAGAGGTTTCCCAGATCTAACCGGCTTAACGTTTAGTATAGGACTAATACTGCTACTTGTTTACCTTCAATCAATGCGTGTCGAGATACCGATAACTTCACAACGAATGAGAGGCCTACGCTCTAAGGTGCCACTACAGTTCCTCTACGTCACCAACATCCCGGTGCTTCTACTGGGAATACTCATCGCTGATCTACAGCTCCTTCAAAATGTAATAGTGAATTTTGCGGAACCAGGCGGCTTCGTATATGACGCGATAAGCAAGACAGTATACTATCTAAGCCCGCCTAGAGGAGTGTTAATGGCTTTGGCCGACCCGGTTAAGACAGTAGTGTTCAGTATTTCATGGATAGTAATATCAATACTATTCGGCTTCATGTGGGTCGAGATAGCAGGCTTAAACCCCAGCGGGCAAGCAGAGAAACTCGTTAAATCAGGAATGGAAATCCCAGGTATGAGACGTAGCGAAAAGATTATAGAGGCAAGACTAGCCAAGTACGTCTACCCGTTAACACTACTTAGCTCAATAATAGTTGGCATAATAGCTGTAACAGCAGATATTTTTGGAACATACGGTAGCGGCATAGGAATACTGCTCGCAGTAGGTATAATCTATCAATACTATACCATGATCTCGTATGAACGTGCACTCGAGACTTACCCATTGCTCAGAAAACTACTGGGTGAGGAGTGATGAGACACCCATTTCGGGTTGTGGTGGTAACAGGGATACCGGGTGTAGGCAAAACAACCGTTCTCACATTATTAGAGGAGGAAGCAAGGAAGAGGAATGTAAACCTGATGATAGCTAACTATGGAACCTATATGGTGAACACAGCAATAAAGATAGGACTTGTTGATGATAGAGATCAGCTTCGAAAGCTCCCCCTCAGAAACCAGCTTGAACTCCAGGTTAAAGCAGCCGAGTCGATAATAAGTGATGCATCTGAAAGACTTGATGAGAGGGGTTACCTAATAATCGATACGCACAGCGTAGTAAAGACTGTAATAGGATACTGGCCGGGACTGCCCAATCATGTGCTCGACGTGTTCAAACCCGATCTAATAGTACTTATTGAGGCACAACCAGAGGTAATATGGGAGAGACAACGACGGGACACCACACGGAAAAGAAACTTTGGAGGCGTTGAAGATATAAAGGAACTCATATGGTTCGCCCGTTCTTCAGCTATGGCCAGCGCCGTACGCTATGCATCTGCTGTTGCGATTGTTGAAAACCCGGAGGGAAACCCTGATAAGGCGGTTGAGGATATTCTTCGACTAATGAATAAAATTTAACAAAACACCTCCTATCACTTAGCAAATAAAACCTATTTCAATAAACCATGAAGCCGGCGGGGCAGGATAGTCATGTTGAGTTTGATAATATTCATTTTCGCTTTAACAACAGCTTGGACTGCAGTAGCTTTCTCGTCCAGGTTTGTGGAAAAAGAGCAGGTTTCGCAGGCATTAGAAGTCTTAGAACGGTATCGTCAGTTGCTAGAAGAAGCGAGAACCCGTCCCCGAGCACGAAAGAAGCTTACAGCAATGAAGTTTCAGTATAAACGCGCTAGGAGAATAATATTCGTGTCAAGTCTCAAGAAAATATTGCTTATGATGATAGCTTACGTAATATCATCTATAGTTGTGGTTTTCACATTGGGAACAAATGTTGTTTCGCCAATCTATGTGCCCGGCTTTACAGTATCATACGCTGGTGTCGAATACATGCCAACTGTAACAATACATTTCTTAGGCTACCTTTATAGTATAGCTCTATTTAGGAAAGAGCTAATATTTTAACCCTAAAACACTTTAATCCCTGTCACAAGGATTTCGGGTAAATGCTACTTGAGAGGCCTTACGCAGGGGTGAAACCCATGCCTAGGCCCTCACAGCGTAGTGGTTCGCTTAGAAAAATCCGCAAGCGTACCCCCGGAGGAAGACTGGTCATCCACTATGAGCGAAGGAAGCCGGGAGTGGCTCGATGCACGCTATGTGGGAGACCACTAAACGGTGTCCCTCGCCTTAGGTCGGTGAAGTTAAGGCGTTTGTCAAAGACGAGTAAAACAGTTAGCAGACCTTATGGTGGTGTTATATGTACAGAGTGCCTGGCAAATTTGATCAAGCGGAGTGTAATGGTCGAGGAAGGAAGCCCATAGTCGTTATAAGCGGTCCCCCAGGGAGTGGGAAGACCACTTATTCGAAAAGGCTTGCCCAAGATCTAAACCTACCCTATCATTCTGCTGGACAAATTTTCCGTGAAATAGCATCTAGTAAGGGTTTAAGATTAGATGAGATGAGTCGGCTTGCGGAGAAAGATCCATCTATTGATCTACTAATAGACGAGACAACCATGAAGCGAGCCACAAGATGTGGTGGCGTAATAGAAGGTCATCTAACCGCGTGGGTCTTAAAGGATATAGCCGATGTATCGATATTCCTTAATGCTCCTCTGGATGTTAGGTTAGGCAGAATTTCAGGACGCGAGAAAAACGACGTTATCGAAGAGACTATCTCCCGTGAGGAGAGCCAATATCATAGATATCTCAAATTTTACGGTATAGACGTGAATATATACAGTGGTTTCGACATGGTAATCGACACTTCTAAAGCATCTATCGAAGAGGTATACAGGACTATACGGGTTTTCGTCGAGAGTGTATTGAAGAGGAAGGGCTGGAAAGTTTAAAACCAGGTGTTTACTAACCATCCATCACCCAGCTACCAAGGGATCTATATGCGAGGTTGAGCTGGAATGCCGGCCATTGAGATAGGTAGGATATGTGTAAAAACTAGGGGACGTGAAGCAGGTAGAAAATGTGTAATCGTCGATATTATTGATGAGAACTTCGTACTAGTTACAGGTCCAAAGACACTAACAGGTGTTAGGAGAAGGAGGGTTAACATAGACCACATAGAGCCTACCAGCAAAAAGATAGATATCGAGAAGGGGGCTTCTGACGAGGAAGTACTAAATGCTATAACCTCAGCTGGTTTGACTGATTACATGAGGGAACCAGTCAAAATAGAAGCTTCCCTCTTCTAAGACCCTAACCGTCCTATCCCTAACAAGAGGCTCATCCGCAATCCCCGTTGTATTTGGATCTAAATTCTTATGTGTCCTAACTGAACACTCGATAACCGGGAATTTAGGCGGTTGTGAGGTGTACTCAATGCAAGAGCCAGGTTTGCAGTTCATCGAATCGGTAAGGAATTTCTGTGAAAGAAGGCCTGAGTGGATAAAAATCAAAGACGAAGAAACCGATTACAGTTATGGGAAAATACCAGTAAAACGATCACTAGACGAACATATTCGTTTGGGAGTGATCAACCTAGACAAACCTCCCGGCCCAACCAGTCATGAGGTAGTTGCATGGATAAAGAGGATGTTCAACCTCAAACGGGCAGGACACGGGGGAACCCTAGAGCGGCGATAACCCAGGCATAGACCGGGTACGCCGCGGGGATACCCAAAAGTCACCGGAGTCCTGCCCGTGGCTTTGGAACGAGCAACCAAAGTGATTGGCAACATAATACACTCATCAAAGACGTATGTTTGTGTAATGCAATTACATGCGAAAGTAGATGAAAATAAATTAAGAGAGACATTGAAGCTTCTCGAAGGACGGATCTATCAAAGACCACCGCTTCGAAGCTCCGTTAAACGAACCGTCCGTGTGAAAACAGTAAACAAGATAGAATTGCTAGAATACACTGGCAGATACGCATTACTTCTCATAGATAGTGAGGCAGGAACATATATGAGGAAAATATGCCATGACGCCGGGATACTCCTTGGAGTCGGGGCACATATGAGGGAATTACGTAGAATACGTACCGGCCCTTTTACTGAGAGAAAGAGCCTTTACAGATTACAAGAAGTAAATGAAGCTCTATACATGTATAAGGTCGAGGGACGAGAAGATTTACTGAGAAAAATCATCTTACCAGTAGAATTCTCGACCTGCCATATTCCAAAGATAGTGGTGAGAGATTCGGCGGTCGATGCGATAGCCCATGGTGCAGATCTCGCTGTACCAGGTGTTGTTATGGTAGAGTCAGATATAAAGAAAGGTGACACAGTGGCTATTTTTACACTCAAGGGAGAACTTGTAGCCTTGGCACAGGCGTTGGTCGATGCTGAACAAATAAGAGATATGGAGCGTGGGTTAGTGGCAAAGACTAAGAGAGTCATTATGGAACCCGGGGTTTATCCTAGTCTTTGGAAGAAAAAGAGTAAAAACGGTATGTAAACAATGAAGCCCCCGGCGTAAGCTCTTAAAACGTTATATTGAAACAATCAATAGTTGGGAGAAACCTCTAGCATTGCCGGGGTGCCCGAGCGGTTTAAGGGGCTGGCCTGGAGAGCCAGTGGGCAGAAGCCCGCGCGGGTTCGAATCCCGCCCCCGGCGCCATTAAACTGATTTTTGTTCCATAACTTTTATCCTAAACCAGTTTATCCCGATCCAGGCGACAACCAGTAATGCGAGAACCATACCAAACGTTAATATCCTGGCATTAGACGGGTTCTTGATTTCAATTGCTATTAACTCCCTGAGCAATGCTAGTATTGCTACCTCTACAACTATGGAGATAGGCATTTGTTTTCTTATAACAGCAGTTACCAGTGTTCGCATTAGATCTATGGCTAATATTGTCAATAAAATAGAGTCAAGTATATGGAGGAAGACGGTTTTTTCAAAATAGGATGCCGAGATAAGATCTTTAAGGTCTAGTGCTATCTTAAATGTGGCAATTAGAATTGTAGCTGCTAAGACAGCTGCTAATAAAAGTTCAATAATAGCTATGGTGTTTTTTATATTTTTTTCCAAACAAAACCTTCCTTCTCCTTCATCTTCATTTTTATTCATGGGAAAACACCACGTTTACCCGTGGTTTTTCCAAGGTATCGATTCTGATGAACCCGTATCTTATAAATTGTAATTGGTCGCCAGGCTTATACTCTAGGAGCCCAGGCTCTGCCAGTCCCTCTTCCACCTCAAACTCGAGCCCTATAGGCTTATACACCCGGGTTTCCACGCTAGACTCGGCTGGAACCCACTGAATTATGGGCAGCTTATTTTTCTTTGCGTAGGAGACATCGTTTCCTATAAATGTCAAGCGTTTTCCATCGACTTCAAAGTTCCCAAGCCCTATTAATCTGAGCTGTTTGTGCCCTAGATCATCCTTGTTAATCCATATCTCGGAACCGCTTCTCACTTTGTATACCCTGTGTACCTTAATGGACGGGTGTACTGGGATTTTTGCTATAATCTCGTCAAAGCCGGTTACCTGAACTTTCAAGGGATTGCTAACGAACATTATTCTGTGAGCTTTCTCATCAAGGAGTTTCCTGTTTATTGCTGCTAGATTCGAGAAGCTTACCCTAGAATCAGTTCCCTTTATGCCGACTTCGAGTATTAGCTGGCGAATAGCCTCTGGTAGTATACCCCTTCTACGTAGCCCCCGTATAGTGCCGAATCTGGGATCATCGTATCCCCAGAACTTATCTGGATTCTCAGATAACAGCTTACGGATTAGTGATTTGCTCATTATGAAGTCCTCAAGATGCAACCTACCAAAATGTATAGCTATGGGATACTTCCATTCTAGATGATCGAAAAGGTACATTTGTTTGAGTGTGTTTTGTTGATGTTCCTTTCCACGCAGTATGTGTGTTACACCCATCATATAATCATCTATTGATACTGCAAAATTATAGGTAGGCCAGGCAAAGTATTTGCTACCCACTATAGGATGGGGATATTTTGTGGTATCGATTATTCTTATAGCTACCCAATCTCGTACGCTTAGGTCGGGATGAGAGAGGTCAGTTTTAACTCGTAATACTGCTTCTCCCTCTCCATATTCTCCTTCAACCATTTTCTCGAATTGTTCTAGATGCCATTCTATAGGATTATCCCTTGTGGGGCATGCCCTGCCTTTTACTATTAGTTCTCTAGAAACTTCTCTGGGACACGTGTCTATGTAGGCTCCTCCTTTCCGTATCAACTTCCTTGCTATCTCGTAATATATCGGCAAGCGCTTTGACTGAATATATTCTTCATCCCAATCAATTCCTAGCCAGTTCAAGTCTTCTTTAATCAAAGAGTACACGTCTCCAAGTGGAGACTTCGTTCTGGGGTCAGTATCTTCGAATCGAAGAATAAATTTCCCTTTGTACATGCGTGCATATTCGTGACTGAGTATAGCAGGCCGCGCATTTCCTAGGTGTATTACAAAGTCGGGGTTCGGCGCAAACCTTGTTTTTACCTTCCCTGGCTCTGCGCCTGGGAGTGGTGGTAGTGTTTTTTTGCCTTGTTTCTCTTTTTCTTTCACCAATTCTGCGTAGGATTCAAACATTCTTTCTTGTTCCTCTATGCTTAGATTGTTTACCTGCTCTACAACTTGTCTGATTATTGGTATGATCTCTCGGATATATGCCTTCAATTCTTTCTTCTCAGCTATAAGCTTTGAAATAACGCTTTTTACTTGAGCCTTTCCGTCGTGATCTAGGGCATTTTTTAACGCATAGGCCCATGTTATCCGCTCAATCTCCTCTCTCGAGTATTTTGACATCCTCTTCACCAGCTATAGCCACAAGGTAGTGTTCTGGGTTTTTGTGGCTTACCACTCCTATGAAGACAACAATACCATAAGTCCCCGCTCTAATCGTTCTCGACGAACCAGACGTGGTTATCGTGTGTGCTATTATTGTTTTAGGGTTTACGGGTTCGCCTTCCCTAACACTGATAACCGTCTTTTTTCCTTTGACATCAATCAAAGAAACCCTGGTACCCTTCCTAAGGTAGAGTGCCTTTTCTCTATCAGGGAGTAAAACGCAGAACGTTTTTAGTATTCTTCCTTCTTGTAGATTGATAACCTCAGTAAGGGCTTCCTCGTATAATGCTTGCTTGAACGGCTTACATAAGCCAGTAAGTTTTTTCGCCGTGAAAATGTTTCCGCAGACCCAGAATTCGCCCACACTACTTGTTTCAACGTAAAGAAGAGGGAATGAGTAAGGATTGGCCATTTCTTCCACTATTTATCCCTCTTAACGGTAAACCATGCAAACTCTACTAGAGCTTTCCGAGCTTCCTCTTTTTGAGCTGGTATCTTTTTGATAGCCTCAACAGCTTCTTGTACATAATGCTCAGCAAGTTTCTCAGCATATTCCAATGCTCCGGAGGAGCGAATAAGTTCTGCGGCTTTCTTGAGTTTTTGGAGATCATCAGTTTTGCTTTCAAGTATTTCTATTAGTTCGTTTCTCTCTTCCCCTTCTAAATTGTTAATAGCATAAATTACAAGTACCGTCTTTTTCGCTTTTCTCAGATCGTTGTAAACCGGTTTCCCGGTTTTCGCAGGATCACCGAATGTTCCAAGTATGTCATCGCGGATTTGGAAGGCAACACCCACATTCCTACCGTAAAGCATGGCGTTTTCAATGTGTTTTTCTTGAAGACCGGTGATAACCGCTGCAGCGCCCAGGGCAGCCTCTATTAGTGCACCTGTTTTCATGTAGATCATCTTAAGATATTCTTGCAGGTTAACATCCCATGTTTTCTCGAATGATATGTCTAAGGTTTGCCCTTCTGCCAATATGCGTGTAGCCCTCGCAATTATATGCATAGCTCTTACAGCACGGGCAGGATCTGTCCTATTTTTCATTGTTTCCGATAAAGGTTTCTCGAAAGAGAGGGAGAAGAGGAGATCGCCGGCCAATATAGCCATGTTTCTCCCATATTTTACATGTACAGTGGGAACTCCTCTCCGGTACTCGTCTTCGTCTATGATGTCATCATGGATAAGGGTGAAGTTGTGTATTAGTTCTACCGCTAAGGCGTAGGGTAATACATTCTTTTCTCCTTCCTGACCTAATATCATATGGGCGAGTGTTAGAGCTAATGCTGGTCGTATGCGTTTGCCGCCGGCTAGTAAGAGCCATCTTGCCGCGTTGTAAAGAATAGGTGGTTTTCCTGAAACAATTTGATCTAGCTCTTGATCTATTAAGTTTCTGTACTTGTCCAAGAACTGTTTCATAGTCTCCATCCATTGGGCACCTCCAGTTTATTCACACACTTTATGAGGGTTAGACTGGTTATAATATCAGCGTCTGGTTTAACTTGATGTAATAGTTGTTTCAGAAGTCCTAAAAGTTCTCCTGATAGGAGTATATTGGGACTGCATTTTAGTTGATCGATGTTCCTCGAACCAGAAAGATAAACAGCAACTTTTATCTGGTAGAATAGTTGTTCCAGAAAGGATTCTAAACCGCTTCTTCCACGGTGTAGTAATATGCGGAGAATTGGTAAAGCCATGGCCGCTAAATCTGCTCCGAGAGCAATGCTTCTAGCTATGTCTAGACCGTTCCGTATGCCTCCGCTTGCGATGATCGTGGAGTCGGGCGCTGCTATCCGTGTTGATAATATCGAAAACGCTGTTGGTATCCCCCAGAAATCGCCGAATCCGTTTATACGCATTGGAGCCTCCTTTATACCCTTTAGCGTTGCTCTTATTGCTTCTACTTTCCCCCAATTGGTCCCTCCTAAACCCGAAACGTCGAAATATTTGATTCCTAGATTATAGGATGTACGGGCAACCGTATAAGAGATCCCCGTACCGGTTTCTTTCAGGATTACTGGTACCGGTAGGCTGTCATTTAGTTCTTTTATTTTTACTAGAACATCTTTATACCAGTTATCTCCTTCCAGCTGGAATGCTTCCTGTAAAGGGTTTAAGTGAACAGCTAGAGCGTCTGCTTCTATCATCTGGACGGCTTCTTCTGCCTCCTTCACTGAATAACCGCGAGAAAATTGTGGAGCTCCTAAGTTTGCAATAACCGGGACCGAGGGTGCGTTTTCTCGAACTACTTTGAAAGTCCAAGCTAGTCTAGGATGTTCTATTGCCGCTCTTTGACTGCCTACTCCTATGGGTATGGTGTATTTCTCGGCTATTTTTGCTAGCTCTTCATTGATCTTTGCTGCCGTAGGATGCCCTCCAGTCATGGCTGCTATCATCAATGGGGCGTTTATCTTTTTGTTTAGGAAATACACTCTTGTGTCGATGTCATCGAGATCGTTTTCAGGTAATGCCATATGCTCTATCATAACGTTTTCTAGAAGGGTAGTGGCCGAGGCTTCAACATTTCGTTCATTACAAATTTTTATGTGATCTAGTTTCCTGTCCTTCAAATCAATTTTTATCGGTTGTTCCATTTTCGCCACCTTTTCCTGTCATATAGGATTTGCCTTTCTTACAGCTATACATGTATTAGTGTGCCTTTGCACCGTGTTCCCAGTAATGCACTCCGCACGATTTCGGGTTTTAACCCGTTAACTATGCAGACTTCGGTTCCTTTGGTTAGTTTTGTTAGGCTTTCAACTTTTTTACGCATACCGCCTGTAACATCTATTCCTGAAGAGCCTGTTATAGTAATATTATTGAGCAGATAATTGAGCGATGTTTCTTTTATGACTCTTCCTGTCTGATCCATGATACCATCTACATTGCTTAAGTAAAATATCCTGTCTATACCTAGCTTTAATGCAAGTTCGACGGTTATATCGTCTCCTGATAGAATGTATGCTCCTCTATCCGAAACTATAGCATCTCCATAGGAAAGTATGTGGATTTTCCTCTTTACCGCTTGTACCGCGACTTCAAAGTTACATTGATAGGAATTTTTTGCGAAGAAACATGTGCTATGGGGATGTATTATGAGTGGTCTTAAATCGTTGTATTCCATTAGACCAACTATTTTCATCGCGAGTTTTTCCATGACCCTATTTATTATGGGTACATGCCAGTTTTCGAGTTTTCCATGCTTCTCTAAAAGTTCTTGAACTATAGCGTGCCCGTGGCTTCCTCCTCCTAGAACTAATGCAAGGGTATTTTCTTTTGATACTTTTCCGAAGATCTCACTTAACCTATGTATTATAGTTTCGCGTAGGCTGTATGGTTTTGATTTGTCGCTGAAAACGCTTCCACCTATCTTGGCTACTATTATCTTGTTCATGTTTTCACCTCTTTCCTTAGGCAGATTTGTTGGAACGTGAAGGGTGCTGAGGGTATGAATTTGCAATCTTTACTGGTTGGTTGGCACGGTAGCTCATATAAGTAGTCCATCACGAAATGATCTACCTTGTTTAATTCTTTGATTCCAAACGATTTCCCAATAATAGACTCGGTCATTACTGTTGAGTACATACGAGCTATGCTAGTTCTTATATCAACATTCGTTTCTCCCCGTGGAGTCTTCATTGGGGGCATTTCAATGCACAGTTTAGCTTGTGGCATTGTAACCTCTATTTGAATTGGAATGTCGTCGATTATGATATAATCATGTTTATGCCTGTAGATTGTTGGTTTTATGGCGTGCGAAGAAAGAATAGAGGCTTCTATTACTCGGCTCCACCATCGTGGGATCCCTAAATCATTATTTACGGCCTCGACTATTTCGAGCATCTCCTCTAACTCTATTTGCTCATTAAAGTATGAATGAAGAGAAGAGAGAGACGCGGTTAAGATTGCCGATATAACAGCAAGATCTGGAAGATCTCCAGGCTTAATTATGCTCCAAGTTATATGTATATCAAAAATGTCACTCAGTTTTCGAATAAAATTTTGTAGATAATTTTTACTACTAGTACAGAAGAGAGCAGTGTTTTCCAAAATATCAGTATGAGGCTTACGACTTGAAGAAGATATAGATATACTAACATCTATCTTTTTGAGATGAAACGATAACAATGGAATCTCAATATAGGGTATAGGAATTCCATTAACAACTATGCTACCATAAGCGTCTTGCTTAATCTTTACTTCCACCTATTCATCCCCACTAATCATATTCCTCTCTGGGCCTCTTTTTCAACATTCACGCCATCTAACATAAACTTACAGTTGGTGCGAATTAAGTCATAATCAAGAAGATGATTGTCGGGTGTGGTGGGATGAATAGAAGTAGAACAGGTATATCTTCATTGATAGGTGCAGTATTAATGATTGTCATAATGATAAATCTAACATATATTTATAGCGGTTATATCGACGAAAAGACTGAGATTTACTCATCATATCTCGATTCAAAAATAAAAGAAGTAAAACTTTCATCGGTCAAAGCTGAACAAATAAGCGATTCAATTATTGTAGTATCAAATCCCACTGAATATGAGATAAAGCTCAAAGAATTAGTGTATGAAAACGGTCAAAAAGAGAGTTTAAACCAGACTATCCTCCCTGGAGCCTCGATTGCCATAAAAATTAATAGTACAAGCGAGCCTCGGTATATAGTTCTGAACAATGGATATTTTATTGCAATCGATAATTTACAAAATTCGAATTTATTTACTAGCTCAACATGCGTGCAATACTCGTATCCCATCATGGTATATGATGTGTCACCGAAAGTCATACCTGTAGATAGTGAAATTTTATTTTTAGGTGATAAATTAATTGAAAATACTAATTATTATATTTCATATGATAATTACT
>WAOQ01000045.1 GCA_015521205.1 Desulfurococcales archaeon | reverse complement strand
ATGCTACTTCCTGCCTTGTTACGAGAGGGTAGTATAGTCTGTCCTCGCTCTTCATAATGAGGCCTTTTCTAATCATACGCCGTAATATGACTGCTAGGGTAGACTTCCTGACAGGTTGGCCGCGTATTAATTCGTATGCATTCTTCAACTCGGTAAAGCATGCACCAGCCTTGTAGATTTTTGCTATCAGATACCACAACACTCCTTGGGCTCCAACCTCCTTGTATATCCTTCTAAGCTCTCTGTAATGTTTTACTATGCTCCTCGGCAGGTTTCTAGGAAGTATTAGGATGCCTAAAGGTTCGGTGCCGAGAGTCCTTCTTTTCGTTTGGTCTAGTATCCAGAGGTCGAAATAGTAGAGACCCGGGGAGGCTCCCTCATTAGCTCTTATCTCGATTTCAGATGTAAATGGGGCAACACTACTCTTTGGTGTTATGTTGATACTGGCTACCGATTGCGGGAGTCCTCTAGCGTGTATGTTGACTTTGTGGCCTGGAGGACCATTCACCGCGAGAGGAAACGCTACTCTCTCCCCGGGATACATTGCTAGGATTATCCTTGGGCTATTCGATGCTATCTCCTCTTCCTGCCAGGCTTTTTCTGCCTTTACTGGCCTTCTTTTCACAGCTAAACTCATAGCTGTAATCACCCCATTAAAATAAAGATAGAAGGCAATAATTATGGGAGTCGAAGAATCGCAACTATTTGATAAAGAAACCATGAACAAAAGCCACATTATCTTTTCATGTCCCTATTATTTGAGAAATCCGTTGGTTTAAGGAAGGAGAAGTGAAGGAGAAGTCAGTCTCAGACTCAATATTTTTGTATCCTAACTGGTTATTCTGTATTTTAAGGGATACACTTCGCTAAACAATATGTTACACCATAAGAAAACCAAGTCTATAAATACAGTACACTATTAACTAAACGCCTAATTTCCCATCCATACTGCCTTCTCAGTTCAGAACAAACTGAGAAGGAAATTGAAGAACTATGAAAGTCGGTAGACGCATCCTCCCTGGGATTAGCCGGACGGCTTGCGTCTACCTGTTCGTTTATAATTTAATAATTATATTAACTACCACCAAGTCAGAATGAAGTCTAGGTTCCAAATTCCGGGTTCTTCAAATAATGCACCTAGGGTAAATTTGAATCTCTTTTGTATTATTGGATGAATCCATGTCATTAAATGCCCCCAGTGACCACCTCCATCTCTTGGGTCTGTTACGATGTATTCGTACTCGAATATAGCGGACAAAACTACATTCAACGATTTTCTATAATAGTAGGCTATGTCATAACGCTCATTATACACAAATTCCTCAAATGAGGGAATATTGTAAAAATCCTGTTCCTCGGAATCGACGTTATTAAAGTATCTATTATGATAGGCTTCTCTTAATGAATCATAAGTTGGTGGTTGATATGGTTCAAAAATATCTTCTTGAACTACCTCCGAGTCTATCGATTCAAAATAAATGTGATTATCAGGACCATTTCTAGGTACAACGTATACTACTCCCACCGTTACAGCCAATCGTGAAAGAAAACTATCTTTTACGGGCAGGGATTCTAGTCTCGCAATGAAGAAACCCGGATAACCTTCTCTATGTACCGGTAGAAACAGTGGACCTAGCTCGAGACTATTATTACTAGGTTCGTATGTTGCAATTACATACTTTCCTTGAAGACCCAACGATTCGAGACTCTCGTAAATCTTTTTCCATTTCTCAGCGTTAGCAGCTTTTTTCAGTTTCAACTCCGGTGCTTTCGTTACATCAATGAAAATCCTTTCACCAGTTCTTGGATTAGTCCCAACAAAATCTATGTGCAAGTATTTGTCGATGTTCGAAGTTGTTGGTTTTAAGGATAGTTCTTCACGATAAACATGATAGAAGAGTATCTCTGTTTTTACACCCTCAATAAACCTTTTCTGGACTTTATATTCTGTTCCAAGTTCCTGCAGCTTATCAATAGTAGCAGATAATGCATATTCTCTATTGCCGTTTCTGTTCAGTTCGCTTTTATATGTTTTGAACGCTATTTCTCGTATTTCTTCATACTTCATGTATCGTGGTTTATCCGTATTCACCTGGCTTCCACCTACAGGCTCCCGAATCCTATTTCAGCTAGTAACTCTTCTATCTTTTCCTATGAAGCTTCCCTGATATGCCCCTATGTTGAGTGAAATCCTCATTACCCCTTCATCGACCTGGATAAGTACAGTAATCTCTTCCACTCCTTTCTTCGGGTTCACAGGCTTTAGCTAACAGATTTTGTATATTATTCTTATCAACCATAGACAACCTTGTTCCTACTTAGGTCGTTATGTATAATTAGGGCAATTAGTTTTCCTTGAGCTTGAGTGTTTTCAGATTATCAGCAATAATATCTCATTAGCCTTAATAGACAAGTAACCGGAAAAGTAAATTCTTGAGCAAGGACACAGCTTATAACGCCCCAAGTAAGTATGCGGGCCATGCTATTTAGTTCTAAATCCACGTTGCTTTTAGGATACCAGGTGTACGTATTTAGTTACAATTCAATGATTTCAATTGGAAACCTGTGGTAGTAGGAACTTTCCAACTATTAAAACCATTCTTGTGGTTGTACCAGCAAACTATCCGTAAAGCTAACAGCATGAAATCATGTTTCGATACTTAGCCAGCCCCGTAGAGGGTGGCGATGCCTTTCGCAATTCCTAAGCCTATCATGACGCCCATGTAATATCCCAGAAAAGAGAATAAGCCATCTAAGATGCTGTCAAGCACATATGCTAGCATGTATTGGGTCGTGTAAACGGTTGCTTTGTATATGTTGCCTCGTGTAATGTATCCCGTGACTCTTAAGGAAAACGTTATAAATGCTGTAGCTGTGGCAAAGAGTGTAGCTTCTCCTAGAAGTTGTAGTGTACCCTGTAGTGGTGCTAGTGAGGCACTGAATAAAGATACAGACCTTAGTACTCCCATGATACCCCAAATAAAACCTATAGCAAACGCGGGTGGCAGAGATTCCTCCCGGCGGTATCGTCTACGTCTACCCATAACGTCACCTCTAATATCTCTCTTCTGCCGATGGTTATATGAGTTATACAATATTCTCGAAGACGCCAGCGGATGTTTTCTTTCCATACGAAAAACGTGTAACCTCTCATGGTTCAAGACAATATACTTTTACTGTTTTTACTAGAAGTTTCCAGATTGTCAGTAATGATGCTCATAGTGATTATCATCCTTGAAACCTGTTTCCAATTCATGGTTTCATCTGGAAACATTGTTTTTATATCCTCGGCCTTCGGAGCCGGGGGTCCCGGGTTCAAATCCCGGCGGGCCCGCCACAAAAATACCTCTTATATAAACTTTTCCCTCTCTCAGGATAAGGCTCCAGCTTCCCGGTCAGAACAATAACTAGGTTCATTCTTACTTCATAATTGATAATCACGGTTGATAATTTTGGAGGCTTAAGAGATTACCTTTAGCCAAGGAACTCTCTTAAAATCTTCATCGAAGGTTATGATGGTGTCTATGTTATTGTGTTTACATGTTAGGGCTATGGCGACGTATTCATTTAACTACTTCTGCAGGCGTCTTAG
>WAOQ01000044.1 GCA_015521205.1 Desulfurococcales archaeon | reverse complement strand
GGCTATATGGATGATAGCGGGTGTCAGGGGCGGGGTACATTCATAACAAATCTTACTTATGGAGATTCTCCAATTCCTCTAAAAACCTCAAAATATTATCAAGTATAGGTTCGCGTCTGGCTTTGACGGCAACAGCGCGTACCTGCGGGACCTTCTTCATAACAATCCTTACAATCCTATTCAGAAGCTTGCGTCCATCACTATTAAGCACTCCATACTTATCAAAGAACCGCTGTCTCTCATCAACGAGTTTCCGGCATAAAACAATTGCCTCTAAAATTTCGTGATCCCTACTCATGACGCCACTCCCATACTAATCCGTGGATTTCACCCACTATTTTTAAATGAGAGAACAAACATACAAAACCAAACCAGTAAGATAGGCTCAGGTCTTATCTCAATGGTTCTACAATAACTTTTGAAAGAGGAGGTGCGGCATAGTAATGGATACCCCATATCTTAGGTGTATGGCAAAGGTTGACGTTAAAGACAGTAGATTCGCTACCGGCACACCACCCTCTAAGGCACAGGTGGGAACCGTAAAACTAGAGTGTGATTATGCATGTGATAAAGGTTTTGGACGCCGTTGTGAGAAGGGGAGAATACTAAAGGTGACCCTATTTCCCCAAGACAAACTGGGCTTCCTCGAACCCCGCATATCAAATGAGGGATACTTGGAAGCTCAGGTCAGAGAAACCCCACGTGTCAATGAGAAAATAATAAACGTCTCAGTATCTAAGGGTGGAAAAGTCACAGGTAAAGTAACAGTAGAATTACCGGTTTACGCCCTGACACATGCGTTTTACGATGAGAAAGCAATAATCAAGGTTGAAGAGTGTTTTGTCTCGAAAAAAGGAGGTTGCAACATTTTAACAACCCGAGAAGCCAAAGTAACAGTCATAGAAAAGCCTGGGAACATCCAAGCAGAACTTGACTCCGAAATCTATTACAAAGGAGACGTAGCTACTGCCAGACTGGTTATAGAACCAGCCTATACCGGCGAAGGTATACTCGAAGCTAGTATAAATGGCAATAAAATCTTGGAAAAGAAACTTACTATGAAGCAATTCGAGCCTCTACAGGTACAACTTGAACCTTTCAAACTAGAGGAGAAGTCAAACCTAGAAATATTGTTGCGTGACCCGGAAACAGGGCTAGAGGAAAAAATTACGCATGAAATAGATGTTATTGTGGAACCCCGTAGCATTGTAAAAACTGTTTCACTAATAGCAAGACCGATACTCGGTGATAAGGCTATACTAAAAGTAACCCTGGAAAATAGGAGTAAAACCACTGTCGCCCGGCCCAAACTCACTGTTTCAGCATATGCATCCACCATTTCGACCGATGTAGAGATCCCCCCGTCCGCTGAAACCACTATAAACGTTGAAATCCCAGTCATGGATCTAGAAACGAAGGCCCTCATAAAAGTAGTAGAAGAAGGAATAGAAAAGACGCAAACCTTAACGCTCGCAAAGCCCGGCGGCGTCGACGTTGTTGTTCTTGGTCCAAGCTTTCCAGTTGAAATTGTTCATGCCCTAACCTACAAATCGGCAATTACGATAACTAATCGTTCAAAAGTCCCACTTGAATTCGTCATAGAAACTTTAGAGGCCAGAAACCTAGATTTTAGCATTGAGAAACAAACAGTCACTCTGAAACCCGAGGAGACGGTGGATATAACTACAGAGCTTAAAGCCTTAAGCCCGGGAGATGCAAAGCTCTCACTAAAAATTGATGGAGCATATAAGGGGAGACTGGTTTATAAGGAGGACAAGGGTCAAAGTTTCATTGTAAAACCGAGGTTTGAAATAGTTTCTGTAAAACCTGAGGAAGATCTAGGATATTTCCTCCCCGGTGAACAAGTTAGGTTTAAACTAAAGATTCTTTCCCGATTACCCGAAAAAGAGCGTGTAGAATTCATCATAAACACTCCTATAGAAACAACTCGTTTCGACGCAGATCTACGTCCAGGACATAATGAATATGTCACCGCACCCCTACGTGTGGCACCCGGCGAATCGGAAGACGAAGCTCCGGTAATAGTTGTAGCCACCGACGAAAAGTATACGCAAAGGTTGCCAGTTATCTTTCCCCTCAGAAAACCATACCTAGAAATAGAAGCTTGGGATACAAGCATCTACGGCGGGGTACCCTCCAGGTTCACAGTTAATATAAGGAATCCCCATCATCGCCACATAAAGGCTCACGTAAGACTTACCAGTCCAAAAGATGTTCTATCAACTTCACCGTCCTACAGGATAATCGATGTGCCACCCCACTCAAATGTTTCCACAGAGATACAGTTAACCGGCCATAAACCTGGTTCATATGATCTAAAAGTAGAAGCTTATGGTAGTTATAGCGGGTTCGAAAGCGGTGTAAACGCGGTAGTCGTAAAGATCAACATTGAAAGACCGGTAAACATAGACTTTCCAGAAACTATAATCCACCATCTACCGCTACCCCATATAGATCGCCTTCTCGGCGAAACATATTCAAAAGAACCACTATACATTCGCATATCCAATAAGACTGATGAGACACTGATCGTTTCACTAAAACCCCAGGTATCCGGCTCCCTAACACTCGCCGAGGAAAAGCTTGAAGCCACAATACCACCTCTAGGCGAAGCAGAAACATCCGTGGTTACAATGGTACCCTTTTCCTCGGAAGCCGGCGAAATAGGCACGGTAAAATGGGTCCTAGAAGTAAGAAGTTATCATGAACTGATAGGCTCTACACTAATACGTACAATACACTCACACTACCTTCCGCTCTACACTTTGGGCGTAACGAAAAGGTGCTTCTATCCCCATCTGAAGATCGGCGATGTCAAAGTAGAGGACACGTTAATAGGCGCCTATGAAGTTCTCGTCCCGTATCCAAGAGCAAGGGATCTCATAGAAGAGGAGCAATGCGGCAAGCCCATGCCTCTCACCGAGAAATACCTAGAACTATATACAAGTGCTAACAAATTAGCCGCGAAAGCCTCCAAGAACCTGGGTCTTTGGGGAACACTAGCACTGACAAATATAGCATGGATGAACGCGGAAAACCCGGATCCCCATAAAGACTCGATAACATACAAGACGGGAGACATAGTAAGCACACCCCATGCTGTATTAAGGATACTTCTTTCAAGACGATTACAGCTTGGCGAAGACGAGGCATACGCTACCCTTACAGCAACCCCTCCACCAGCACCAGCTCCTCCATTGTATATGTTAAAACAGCACAAAAGTGTAGTTTTCGGCAACGACAAGTACGAATTATTAGTAAGACTAGCGGGGATCCGCGGCAAGGTCTCCGCGGAGGAAGTAGTCCGCAAGATCATAGTGGAGAGCGGTAAAGGAGACCCGTTAGCCACGACAATAACGATAGCCTCCCTCTTATCTGGCGTTATAGCCGAGGAGAACATACCCGTTGATTATGTGATATCATCAAAACTAGATGATGGAGATAAGGCGATAATATTGGCTGCCGCTGGCTGGGTAACCCTTTTCAATACATCTCGATTAAACGTACTACTAAATATAATAAGGCAGAGCGCCTCTCTAGAATCGCCGCATCCAAAACTCGTCTATGCAAGCTCACTAATAACAACGTACCTCGTGGCTAGGGGGACACTGGGCATGGTTAATCCTGGAGCGCTTTCAGAACAAGCTAAAATCGAGCGTCAGATTCTCATCGAAACGCTTATGGGAGGTGCATAACCATGGGAGAGCTCGAAGAGCGCATGGAGCTAATTATCAAGAAACTTGTGGCTATAGGGAACACATTAGAAAAACTTAACCGGTCGATCGAGCGTTTAACCGACTCATCAACACGTATAGAGAGACAAGTTGAAGAAAACCTGATGAAAACTGAGGATATATCAAAATTAACTGGAGAAATCGATAAAGAGGCAAAAGAGATACGTCGAAGCCTTTCAAAGCTAGGCGATATACTTACTGCACGGCAAGAGGAATCCGTAGCGAAGATAATTAATATTGTAAAGGGCGAGGCAGAGACCCTCCACTCTGCTATAGGCATCTTAAAACAAACTATACAAGCATCGAGTGATGATGTGAAAGACAGGATCGACGTGTTGTCTAGGAGAATAGATGATGAATCCGTCGCCACCCGAGAAGCTTTCCGTAGGATAGAAACGATACTTACAAGCCTTATCAACGAGACTGCGAAAATATCATCGAAAACTGAAAGACTTAGTGATGCTGTAACCGAGGTAGCAACCGCGATAGTGCTTTCCCAAACCGTTTTAGCGTCGAAAGATGCGATTGCATACGGTATATACGAATATGCTGGGACACCGGTCTTTATTGTGGAACGACAAAACTATGTGAAAATGTTTGTCTTCTCTTTTGATAAAGTGAAAAACGTGGAAGAACTAGCATCACTTACGAGCGATGCTACTGGAAAACCAGTGATACCGGTATATGTCACTGTCACTCACATAGAAGATGCGGAACCGGTTTATGTGGCTTCCAATGAAACCCCCTAACTCCTTTTTGTTTCACATTTCTAAGAAACGGTTAGGATGGCTAAAAAGGGGAAGGATGGGTTATTGCTTTGCCAACTTGTATATTATGGGTATTATTACAAGCGCAGCTGCAATCGCGAATGCCCAAGAGATCTTTTCTATCACCGAGATCACCAATGGCGAATCGCTGAAGATGCCGGCCATACCTATCAGCAGGAATACCGTATACAATATGAACTTCCCGGCGCTGAGTGTTGGGGCAAAATCAGGATTGTCCTTGGCCAGCTGGTCTACGACCGTATCGGTAATGTATATTCCTAGTGCGATAATGAAGAAGCCTAGAACAATACCGTATAGGACGGTAAACTGGCTAAGCTCCATTATGTCCAGGCCTATAACCACGACAGCGATGATTAATGCGATCTTTATCATCTCTGGGAGCATCGAGAGTATCCTATTATCGCCTGAGAGGCTCGAGAATACGGTCGAAAGGTACGCTGTGAAAACCTCGACGAATACTAGTCCGAGAGTCAATACTATAAGCCCGCCTACGAGCTTTGGCAGATAGTCGGCAACCATTCCTATATAGTAATCTGCCGTGGGGCCTAACTCGAGATATTGGAGGCCTATAGCTATACCTAGCACTGCTATAAATGCAAAAATAAGGTTGCCAATAAGCTTTGGCACCCCTAACCCACTCTCTTTCAATGCTCTTCCAATACTCGTTGTCTCTAGCGTGCTTACAAGCCCTGGTGCAGAAAGTATTCTGGTCACCACGAACCCCACGCTTTTCCCGATCCAGTATGCAACAAAGATTATGATCAACGCCGCGATGATCTGTGGTATAGCTAGTATGATGTCTTGTACGATATTATTTATACTATCCTTCACGGTATCTGACAGTGAGGCGGCCGCCATCACGGAGATTAAAACATGTTGATTCATATACGTATCACCCCTGCATTTGAGAGGAGTCTTTTCTAGGAAGTTCCTCTCTCGTTTTGTAGATTGTCGTTTCTTGTTTTTATATACGAAAGATAGGTTAATATATATTTATTTGATGGGACAAACCCGCCTGTCTAACATCTGGATGTTATATATGCATCGTCAAACCAGCACTCTCTGGAGCTTGATGTGACAAGTTTGCATTTAATACTGCTGAGATAACTATAAATGAGTTCATCAACATGGTCATAGTATCGCTTAACGATTGCCTTGTAACATTATCCAGGAAAAGCATACGACTGACCATTATATTCTTCAAGTCGGTAGGATTTGGGGCTAATATCACATGACATTTCGGACACATGGTAAGCAAACTCCTGTACAACTCGAAATATAGGCGAATACGCTCTTGCTTATCAAGCTTAGAATAAGCCTTCTGATGCGTGTCACTTAACGAGACCGGCAAACGGAAAAACACAACATCGTCACGTTGCGGGATCGAGAGAATGTTAAGTTTAATACGTATGGGTGGCGGTGTGAGAGCCTCTAGCCCCCAACGCAGCTTTGCCTTGGGCGGAACAGGCATTTTCTTAACTTCAAAACCCTCCTCTATAAGCCATTCAGTGATTTTTGATTTTATCGATTCGATGTCTAGTGCCAACTCTCTAAGCACCTCCAGTTCTGTTTTACATTTTTGTATCTCGTGGTTTTATACGTCTTCTTTCAACAAACCCTAATCTATATCAAACCCCCCAACAAACCAGCATTACCATGGACGCACAGCATAAACATAGGGGTGTTCTCACAGATGTACCCTACACTCGGAGATGATAGGTTCAGACTTGTAGATCTAAGATCTATACAGGTGCTCGATAGCCGTGGACGGCCCACTGTAAGAGCTTACGCTTATACTAAAGGGGGAGGAATAGGTATAGCCACCGTGCCCTCAGGAGCCAGCACTGGGAAACATGAAGCAGTGGAGATCCGGGATGGGGGGAAAGAATGGAAGGGACTCGGTGTGTCCCGGGCAGTTTCAACCATTGAGACTACGATAAGAAAGGCCCTTTTAGGAGTCGATGTAAGGAAACAAGCATTCATAGATAGCATAATGAAAACCATCGACTCTACACCTAATAAGTCCAAGCTAGGAGGTAACGCGGTAATAGCTGTGAGCATCGCCGTGGCCAAAGCTGCGGCCGCCACCGCCGGGCTTCCCCTCTACAAATATCTAGGCGGCCCTACAGCTCGGTTGCTACCAGCTCCTCTTATGAATCTCATAAATGGTGGTGCACATGCTGGGAACAAACTTGACTTACAAGAATTCATGATCATACCCGTAGGTGCTGACAGCTTCAAGGATGCACTACGCGTAGGAATGGAAGTATACTATTCACTAAAGGATTACTTGAAAGAAAAATATGGGGCAGACGCGATAAATGTGGGAGACGAGGGCGGATTCGCTCCTCCTATGAAGCATAGTAGCGAAGCCTTGTCCGCATTGGTCAAAGCCATTCGAATAGCCGGATACGAAGACGGGGTTGACGTTGTATTAGCAATAGATGCAGCTGCTTCCCAGTTCTATGACGAGGCTAAAGGAAAGTACCGCGTCGAGAACTCGGAAATGGATTCCAACAAGTTATTAGGATATTACGAGTCATTGATCGAACAGTTCCCCATAAAACTCATAGAGGATCCAGCTGCAGAAGATGATTGGGATACGTTTCGATTGATCACGTCAAAACTAGGTTGCCGTGTTTTAGTAGTGGGGGATGATCTCTACACGACAAACGTGGAAAGGCTAAAGAAGGGATTAGAACTAAAGGCCACTAATGCTGTCCTAGTAAAACCAAACCAAATAGGAACACTCACAGAAACCATCGACTTCGCATATGCAGCGGCAAGAAAAGGATGGGAATTCATAATCAGCCACCGAAGTGGAGACACAGAGGATCCCTTCATAGCCGACCTGGCAGTAGGGCTCGGAGGAGGTTTCATAAAAACAGGTGCCCCCGCTAGAAGCGAGCGGATTGCGAAATATAACAGGCTACTAGAAATAGAGGGAGAACTCGGACCAGTAGGACTTTACAACCGCACAATCAAACCTAGATGTTAAGCAAGCCGTTAATGGAGACCTCCGCGGGACTCGAGACTCCGCCGTAAGCCGTC
>WAOQ01000043.1 GCA_015521205.1 Desulfurococcales archaeon | reverse complement strand
GCGATATTTCTTGGTTCAAGTATATACGCAGGTATTCTGGCTCTTCTATAGTATAGTCGAGCTCTAATATTTCTCGATAAGCTATGTTCGCATCAGTGGGTTTTAGTGGCTCATTGACCGGCCAATCTTTGGGTAAACGCTTCCTTAAAACTCCATTATAGCCTGTAGCATCCACAACTATCTTGGCCTTAAAAACTATTTTCTCTTTTGAGGATACCTTTATTCCCTCAACACCTACAAGCTTGCCGTTTTCGAGGATGGGCTTATTTATACGTACACCAAGGTATATGTCCACTCCTTTCTTGCCCGCTTCCTCTACGAGCCGTCTACCGTATTTGTTGCGGTCAATGACGTAGCCTTCACCGCGGACTTTGAACCAATGCTTCTCCGAAGGACTTATTATGTAGATCCCCTCAACGCGTTGTCTTACTTGCTCTCCTTCAGGCTCTGGTAAACCTGTTTCTTCAAAATGGTGCTTTCCTATAGCATCACCACAGGGTTTCCCCCATAAACCGTCCATTCCTACCATATCTATTCCAGCTACACGAGCTTTATTGGCCACCCGTTGTGAGAGTAGATAGGCAAGAGATGAGCCGGCGGGGCCTAACCCAACTATAACCACGTCATAGTGATGTTCTTCCAAGATTCTCACCATGTATACCTATTAGTTGTGTGTAGTTGTTTTATCTAGGTTATGGGTTTTAAGAGTAAATCATAGTATCAAAAATTTAATATGGACCAGACATTATATTCAAATTTTTGAATGAGAAGCTTGGGTTACTTTATGGAGATCCCCTAGGAGGTGCATAGGCATGCCCGCATTCAAGAGGAGGAAAAGTATATTCGACTTATTCGATGAAATGTTCAAACAAATGTTCGAGGAATTCGAAGAACTTGAAAAAGAATTCGAGGAAATGGCAAAACGAGGTGCTGTTAGAGGTCCATATGTATACGGCGTTAGGATAACCGTTGGGCCAGATGGGGTTCCTAGAATCGAAGAATTCGGGAACGTGAAGAGGATCGGTGAAAAACCTGTTGTGAAGGAAGAGATGGATCCCTTAGTTGATGTCTTCGAGGATGAGGACGAAGTCGTGATCGTGGCAGAGATACCTGGAGCCTCCAAGGATGATATTCATGTAAAGGCGTTGGAGAATAAGGTTGTTATAAAGGCTAAGGGTAAAGAGAAGCGATATTACAAAGAAATCGAGTTACCCGTGAAGGTTGACCCTGGGAAGGCCCGGGCATCATATAAGAATGGAGTCCTCGAAGTGCGCATTAAGAAAGCCGATGTTAGCGATAAAGGTGTTGAGATTAAGGTAGAGTGAGGTTTTACTCTTCACCTATTTCTTCTCGGAGGTATTCGGATACGAACTTCATTATTTCTTCTGCACACATTGATATGTCTTGCACAAGTTTTTCGTATAATTCTTTCTTGTCAACATAATATATGTAGCGGGGACGTCCTGTACGCTTACCGCCAGGTACGTTTCCACGGTATCTTTGCTTTTCCTTTTTAACGAGCTCTGCGTCCGCTAGTTTTGAAAGTACACGATTTATAGTGGCTCTGCTTAGCTTGAACTCCTTGGTAAGGTCGTCTACAGAGTACATTCCTTCATGCTCGATAAGCCATTGAAGCACCTGGAGATCCGTTTCCGACAGACCATAACAAAATGAGAGTACTGCTGTGAGATACAGTCGGCGGCCGACCGGAGTTATAAGTTTCAATTCTTTGAGTTCTTTATGCTGCAACACTGACGACACCCCTTGCTACCTTTCGAATATATCTTGTTTTATAATTGTTTTTTGAGATTATTTAAATTTTCCATTATTTCTGTTTTTAACTTTTCTAACTCACTATATTTGCATTGAAGAACACAACGGCTGAATTCCTTGGGTTCCCTTATACCCCCACACGTGTATCTACAACGTTTTTCTAATGAGGTGATATCGATATACCATACAACTATATCACCATTTTCCCAACGTCTTAAATAAGCTTTCAGTAATTGATTTTTCGAAATTATATCCTCAACTAACACATCGTCAAGTAACCGTCTATCATATATGAAAGCCCCTAATTCACTGGCTAGTGATTCATAGAGTCTTTGCTCGGGGCCGCTGGTCAAACATCATACACCCAAAACATTATATAATACATCAGAAGAGCCTTAATAAGTGGCTGATGTAACATACTTAGATGCGCTTCTCTGAATCTTTCGAGGTGAAAAAGTAGCCATGTCAGCTGAAAATAAGCCAGATGTGATCGAAATAACCCAGTTTGATAACGTCAGCAATTTACTACAGTATCTTGACGCTAAGATCTCTGAACTTAGAACGCAGCTAGGCGATTACCTAAGAAAATTAGAAAACATGAAGGTGAAAGCTGAGACGATGCTAAAATTCGAATCGCTCCTAGGCGAACTTGCAAAAGGAGCCGGCGGAGCATCTACAAGTGGCAAGGAGCTTGAGCTGGGTCAAGTAAAAGTGCTCATAAACCCGTCTCCCAAACAGGAGTTAGAGTTAATGATAGATGTAGTTAGAAGCTTGCAAGACAGGATAGTTACCCTGGAAAAGATAAGGAAAAACATAGAACCGCTTTCCAAGCTTTCCGACATAGACCTGAGCTTGGAGGTAATTTTCAGAAACAGTATACCATCCCAGATAATAATAAGAATGTGAGAAACGATTCCAAACGCCTTCATCCCTTGCTTTTTCAACATACCCTAGAGTATGTCAGAAGAGAATCTTTGAATGGAATAACGATTTAGGCAGGGTTCAGCTTACTGAGCCATCTTCATCTATCCAGGGTAATACCAGTCATCATCCCCTGCAAAGGTGATTTCATCATTTCCTTTTTACAATATATGGTCCCCATTTAATGTAGAGGCGAATAACGGCATAATTTCTTTTTGCGGCTTCCTCCTCTATACATTTAGTTTCTACTACTCGTCCTTCCCTAGTTGTAGCCCTGACTCTGGCAAACCCCTTTCTATTACACTTCACTATTTCAACGTCAACTATGTTGCCGGTCATCGCCATTCCTTCGATATTGACTAGTTGTAATTCGTCTACCATCAATTAAACACCCCATCGATTATTTTGTGTCACCCGTTTTTCCCTACTGCCATCTACCTGTTTAACCTATTACTATATACTCTGCGCATTAAATAATACATTTTAGAGGTACACAGATACAAGTCATTATAAGATATTTTATAACCATGAAAAAAACTGTTTCCCCATACTATGGTGAGGATTAGTGGCTGGAGAGAGAAAACGAAAACGGAAGAGTAGGATGAGTCTGCCTAAGGATCCCAATAAGGATATAGAGAAAATTATGAAAGAAATAGATGAAAGAAGTCCGCACGAGCACGAACACCACCATCACCACCACGGCGAAGTCGACGAATTACTAGTAATAATGGAGCTATTGATAGACTCTCTCAACAATAAAGTAAAAGAATTAGAAGACAGGATCTCAGTTGCTTCGAACGAGATTGTGAAAATATACAAAATTTTGGGTCTACTTGTTAGATACCTATCACTAGATAAGAACTCTTCTGAAAGGAAGGATGTTTTAGAACAGGCCTTGGCTTTGCTTGACAGCTAAAGCATTCTGAATCTCGTCCTTTCCCTGACCCCAAGCAAGAAAATTCTGTTTCCCTCATTTGTCTGAACCTCTATAACGTGTGCGTCATAAATTCCTCCTTCATAAAGTATAGTGGAAAGTAAATGGTCAAACGACAAGACAGTATCACCATCCATAGATACGACGCAGGGTGGATAGGTCAACGCGTTAGGTTGCCTGGACTCTATATGTAAGCGAACTCTTTTCCTATGCTGATTTACTACGACGATTTTTTCCGGATCAATGCCACAGGCTATTCTTTTCCCTGGGCCCCACAGTGTATCTTGGGCCATAATTATGCTGACTTCCGCGTTTCCCAACTTGATTCTAGTCCTAGTAGATAGTAGTAAAGAGATGGTTTTTTCATCTGGCTTGTATCTTTCAATAAAAGACTGAAGCGTCTCTTTTGAGATGTAACGTTTCTTTCCTTTCATCCACTCGTATAATAAAACAGCTTGTCGTTCTCCATAGGAAAGCAAATCTATGTCTGACCTTGGATGAGCTATGCCCAAGGGAATGCTACCCGTTATACCCAGATCGTTTAACCTTACTCCACTGCTTAGTATCTCGTTCACGATATTTACCAGTTTATATTGCATCTGGTTTGTAGGGTGGTTTATCATGTCTATAAGGGATTTTCTCGGATCTATCAGGACATATATCTCGTCTAAACCTAAGATTGGAACGTTCACATTAAACCGTGGATCTAAGACTAAACGGGGGGTGCTGTGAACTATTGTTCTTGGCGTGTAGACTCTTATACGTCGACAGAAACGTAAGCCAGTAATTCTTTGTCTCCATGGCGTGTCAATACTGCAAAGCCTATATTTAAGATATGCATAAACAGTACCGGGAAGCGGTGGCATTCCTATAACGACATATATGTTGTACTCCTTATCGAGAGCCAATGTTCCATGATTTATCATTGAGAGGTCGTACAAACCCTCCATGATCGGGTACGAGTATAGTGTTTCCTGCATCATCATGGTACAGCTCTCCCACTATTTCATAATAACCATCTGGCAGCTCCGAATATCTAATTCTCCATGACAACATTATCATGTTTTCTTTGTCCAGCGTGTAGAGGGCGGGTGTAGTAAAGTGATACCCGCCCCTCCTTAAGATGCCCCGGTAATGCATACTGGAAACGGGATAACATGGGCCCTGACACAAATCACTCGGAGGCCATAATATTCTTGCCGAATAGGGAACCCCATCTATACATCCCTCGAGAACTTTTAATCTACTTAACTCAATGTAAAACTGGAGAGGTAAAGTTCCACGAAGCTTCTCATTATAATTCTTCTTAACAAGTTGTAGCGGGCAGAAAGACGTGATTCCCTCGTGGCGTAGGGAAATAAGCCTATTATACGTATCTATCGGGTTTTTCAGTGGGAAAAATAGTAGGTCCAGGTCACTTTCTTGTCCTGCGCATCCTATGCGGGAAGAACCAGTTATACCTATCAAAGCGACATCGCTCAAATTATTCAAAAATACAATGTATGGTCTTAAGAGGTTGGTTCCTTCTAGCAGAAGCGTTGAGGATGGCGTATATGGATTGTATTTCTCGTGAACTAGTGAAAACGGTAGTATGCATGTTCTTCTGCCTAGTTTAGGATCATAGAATTGCAGTTCGGGGGGACATCTGTCTATTTTGGAACAATTGCCTTTCAAGTATTTTGGTACTACATAGTATCCCAGTTGGGACGCATGATAGCCTTTCACCGCGTAAATTATCTGTGAGTCAGAGATCAGCCATCCTTCTGTTGGGTTATTAAACAAGCTGCTTCACCTTTATTCTCTCCGGTATCAGGTGAGTCCCATCACACGAACCAGCGTTGAAGTACTCCTTCCCAGTGAAACCCTCTCTACAGTGTGCATACTCTAATCCAAGTTTGCGTGCAGTTGAAAAAACCGGTTCTAACAAACGGAGACGAAGCTTTCGTGCTAAATACCAGTATCCTCCTACCCTAACACCTTCTTCTTTGTATAATTTATGGTATCTTGGGGCAAGCTCTGGATACGCTTTCATTATACGTGCTAGATTGTCGGGTTTGGCTTTGTATGTTGATGTTACTATGAATGTGGCACCGCTTTCCGCGATTATTTCTACAAGTTGTCTTAGGTCATGTGGATCATCATTGATATAAGGGAGTATCGGGTCGAGCCTAACACCTATCGGTACTCCATTTTTCCCAAGTCTACGTAATGCCTCTAATCGGTTCTGAGGACTTGGAGCGCCGGGCTCCAATTTTGACGAGATCTTTTCTTCAAGCGTGGTTATTGTGACCGTGACAGCAGCGTTTCCCTTAGAAAGTATGTCGGCATCCCTGACTACAATATCGCTTTTCGTAGTTATCAATATTCTATATCCCCGCGGTATCATTAATGCCAGTAGATTTCGCGTCAGCATTAAATGACGTTCCAGGGGGGGATAAGGGTCTGTGCTCGTTGAGATGTTGATCGGTATACGATGATCCACCTTAGAAAGTTCTTTACTTATGATTCTTAGAAGGTTCTTCTTCGGTGTACTGGGTTTTCTACCAATGTATGATGTTGCGTAACAGTAGAGGCAGAAGTGGCTACATCCGGTATAGGGGTTTAGAGAATACTTGAATGGGCATGTGCATAACGGGCTTGACCATGGGTCGAAGGGACGGATATAGCGTGTTGTAGATCCTTTATATTTCGATGTTGGCATGTCTTCGTTTCAGCTCCTCCTCTTTTTTACCAAGTCTTTGCATGAGTTCTACACAGATTCCATCCAGAAATACCAGTGTTGTATCTTCGAAGAGCGTGCCCAAAGGTGCGAGTGGCTCGTGAATACCTAGTATCTGGCGGGCAAAATAGTCGTCCATTTCTAGGTGTTTGGTGCGCCCAGGTATTCTAACCACTATATCAGCTATTTTACCTAGTGGCGAGTCTGGATATGTGGTCAAAGCGACTACCGTCGCTCCAACGTTCTTAGCCGTTTCAGCGGCCGTTACTATCAATTTTGTTTTTCCGGATCCTGAGATAGCTATGACGATGTCTCCCTTACTAATACTTGGAACTATGGTGTCTCCCAGAACGTATACATTTAGACCTATATGCATGAGCCTCATAGCGAAAGCTCTGCCGACAAGCCCGCTTCTCCCGGCTCCTATAACTAGGATTTTTCTATCTCCATCCTCCCGTGCGGCAGTCGCCAGCAACGAGACAAATCTCTCGGTTTGCCCCGGATCTATAACGTCTATGGCATTTTGTATGAAAGAAACTATTTCTCGCATCGTCTCAAACACGTATTTTACCATTAATCCCTCCCCGGCACATAGGTTTCTCGATGAGGACGTTTTTATGGTTTGGTTATGTAATCATATTATTTGGCCCCGCCGGTCTCACGTCCGTCGAGACCCCTTTATGGGGGATGAAGATGGAGACGGAACGGCAAGGCGGGGTACAGGAACAGTATTTGGGGATGAGAGGTCCCTAGCTCACCGATGGCTTGGTACTAAAAGAACCGATGAGGTAGCCGAGCCGGCATCGACCCTTCCGTCTATTCTAAGAATGATGTAGAGGTTCATTCTCCGTGCTTGATCTTATGTTCGTATTCCATTCCTATTTTTCTTAGTACATCGGTATGCTCAAGTAATTCCTCGAATTCCTCTAGTCTCTCACCTGTATTCCCGTCAAATACTTTGATTCTTACAATTGTTCCCGGTTTTTCATAAATGGCAACGTACAGTGGATAGTAGATGATCGATCTGTCCGAGACTTCGCCGAATATTGAAAGGAAATATTCTAGTTTGTCGAGAGAGACTCGAGGATTAATTATCTCATGGTCTGCTGGTATACCAGTTTTTAGTTTATCCTTATAGAAGTCAGAGACACTTCTGTAACGTGCCGGTATAGTAAATTGTCTAATAGTATATGTATCCCCGTAAATGTCTACTAGCATCTTATCTAGCAATATAAGAAGTATTCTCTCGAGTTTCTTTTCGTCAACAGCGACTAGTTCGAAGAGCTCTTCTTTGGTTAACGGACCGTGTTCCACTATATACCTTATAACTTCCATTACCTCGAAGGAAAGTTCGCCGAGGTTGGCGTAGGCTCGCTCGATCTGAATCGTGCCATCTTCATCTACGTTGATCATGGAACCCTTTACAGACTCGAAGGTGACATTGTGCTCGTTGAATTCTATTTCATGGGTACCCTTATGCGGTAGTTCGAGCGTTATGGTATATGAGTAGAGCGGGAGGTAGACCAATACTGTATCTATGAGTTTTCGTTTACATCCCCCTAGAAGCGTCTTTTCACACCTTAGTTTTTTCATCATCTCGTCGTGAGAGATTGCTGGGGATATATGACTTCTCTTTAATTGGGGTTTCATCATAACGGTTTTTGCTATCGGGGCAACTGTGGCTAATCGTGAAACATCTACTATGCTAAGTCCTATCGATTTAGCTATTTTCTTTGCGTCAAAGTCAACTTTTCTGTTGGTCACGAGTAAAACTTTATCGATGTTTACATCATTCTTCATATATGCATAAAGAGATACTTTTTCCTTAGTTATCGGTTCATCGAGAACTATTATAACAGCTACTGTTAGATCGAATAACCTACAATAACTCTTCCCATAAACATCAACCGTCCAGTTTATTCCACTTTTACCGGCTATCGATACTCCTTGTTCCGTCTCGAATCCGGCGGTGGTCAACACTTTCTTTACCGATTCTAATACCACGCGATAGATATCAGAGCTCTCTACATCCATTTACTATCCCCGCATCCACAGTCAAACTAATGATAGTCGGGTATTAGGGTATACATATCTTCTGCTATGCCGTTTAACCCCTCTAAACATTATTAACAATACTATCACAGTCAACTATTTGGGGGTTTCAGATGGAGACCAAAGCCCATTTAAGCGAGAAATGGATCGAGGAAACTGTTGAATACAAGGGTAGCATTGTGAGAACATATAAACGTGTTACGCCTCCCATCGTTTATGCTTGCCCCCTTTGTGGAAAGGATGTACATGCACCTAAGTTTGTGAGTATCAAAGATCTTATGTTTCACCTAAAGGCCCATGCCATCGGAGCTCTTGAACGCCGTAAAGAGCCACCACGGCGAAGATTCAGGCGTACTTAATCTGTTTAGGTGAGAAGAGTGGCTTCCCCCATTTCCAACTTTCTCTGTGGTGATAGGGTTTCTACGGGTTCTACCTTGTTAAGCTCGAAGAGTCGTTCTATTATCTTTTCTTTGAACCATTCGACAAGTTGTGTTTCAGTATATTTTTCGGGAGGATCTACCTTTTCACCACCTAGATATATTTCAATTTCATCATCAAAATAGAATCCTGTTTCCCAGTTTGTTCGGGGAACCACATATACTGGGATGTTGAAGCTTCGCAATATCTCCCTCGCTGCCATGCCTGCAGCATTTATGTACTCTTGACCATCACTATGTAGTTTTGAAACCACTATTACTTCGAAGTCGATGGTCGTATCTGTTACTATAACGCCCCACCCCCGGTGTGCAGAAAGTATTGCTATGTAACTCTGTAACTATTCCTTAGATTCGCAAAGACTAATAGAAAGAACGGTCTAGGAATACCCTATCTTGAAGAGCATGTTACAGGCTTTTTTCTACATGACGATCTATCTTTTCCATTCTCTCTGATGGATAATCAATGTTTAAGTAACATACAGAAACAGGCACAAAAAGTAAATCCCGCATCATAGAAGTAGATAACATGGTGGATAATTATGGAAATACAGAAGAACCCTCTAGAAATAGTTGAGTGGACACTTCAGGTAACAAACCAGCATAACGAGTGGCGCCTTCGGAAAACAATAAACCTTATAGCAAGTGAAAACGTGATGAGCCCTCTCGCAATGAGCGTGTATCTAAGTGATTTTGAACATCGCTATGCGGAAGGAAAACCTTTCAAGAGATACTATGAAGGAACACAATACATAGATCTGCTTGAGGACGCGGCTAATTCATACTTTGCAAAACTGGTTAACGCGACATATGCAGACACCAGGCCGGTGAGCGGTACAATTTCAAATGCAGCAATTTTCAAAGCCCTGGCACAGCCCGGCGATAAAGCACTCATAGCGCCAGTCCAGGCGGGAGCTCATGTGAGTCATACTAGATTTGGAACTCTGGGAGCTTTAGGCATAGAACAGGTTGACATGCCCTATGATGAGCAAGCAATGAATGTTGATACTGATAAAGCAATCAAAATGGTCGAGGAGATCGAACCGAAGTTTATCGTATTAGGTGGCAGTGTTTATCTTTTCCCTCACCCAGTAAAGGAAATCGCTGAAGCGGCAAAAACAGTTGGTGCAAAACTAGTCTATGACGCAGCCCACGTATTAGGTTTGATCATCGGTAAGGCGTGGAGAAACCCCCTAGAACACGGGGCCGATGTATTGACGGCTTCTACGCACAAGACGTTCCCCGGTCCCCAAGGAGGAGCCTACGCCGTGACCGACGATAAGAGTCTTTACAAGAAGATATACAAGAACCTGTTCCCGAACTTTGTGAGTAACCATCATTTGCATAGGATACCTGCACTGTTAGTTACCATGGCGGAAATGGAGGCTTTCGGGGAAGCCTATGCGCAGAGAATAGTAGAGAATGCACGTAGATTGGCAGAAAGTTTGGCGGCCCGAGGGTTTAAGGTCGTGGGCGAGCATCTTGGATATACTAAGAGCCATCAGGTTCTCGTCGATGTAAGACGGCAAGGAGGAGGGTATAGAGCTGCCAAGATGCTTTTGGAGGCTAATATAATTGTGAATAAAAACTTGCTACCCTATGACCCTCCTGACGCGATTAAAGATCCCAGTGGTTTACGTATTGGTGTACAAGAAGTCACTAGGTTTGGTATGGGTCCCAGTGAGATGGATGTGATAGCAGAATTTTTTGAGAAGGTACTAATTAGAGGCATACCCGTAGATAGGGTCGCTAACGAGGTATCTGAGTTCCGTGCACAATACATCGATATTCATTATGCGTTCAAGCCTGACGATGTTAGTGTAAAGTATATCGGGCCCTTGAGTCTGATACGTTAAGATCAGTTTTATACGGCTTAATAACATATAATCAATGTAGCGCGCCGACCGGCCTGACAGGGCCAGAGAGCCCTAAGCGGGGGATGAAGGCCGGAACTAGTTTCTTTTCCTCCTTATTAAGTAGAGCGTAAATAGAGTGGGTAACATAGTTCAAATTATCGGGGTGGTAATATGCCTATAGCTTGGCTTTTGTCCATAGGGAACGAGATACTTATCGGGAGAATAGTAAATACGAATGCGGCATGGTTAGCCAAGAAGTTGACTTTCATGGGATTCACCGTAAAACGTATAATTACAGTACCAGATGATCTAAACGAAATAAAAGAGGAGCTTGCTAGAGCTAGTCAAAGAGCAGATCTAGTTATAACGACTGGCGGGCTGGGACCCACTTACGATGACAAAACCGCTGAGGCTATAGCATATTCGTTAAATCTCGAAATGGAGAAGAACCCGGAAGCTTTGCGATTGGTTGAAAAATTCTACATGGAGAAGAATATGAAGTTGACCCAAGAGCGTTTAAAGATGGCTATACTTCCTCGAGGAGCCATTGTTTTCCCTAATCCTGTGGGGGCGGCGCCGGGGTTCGCGATTGAACGGGATGGATTTAGCGTTATAGCCTTACCCGGCGTTCCCAATGAAATGAAGTCTATATTTGAGAATTACGTAGAAGACTTCCTAAAAAAGAAGTTTACGTTAAAAAGGATATTTACAGAATATTGTGTAAAAATAATCGGCGTGCCAGAGTCGGGTTTGGCTCCTACAATAAATAGTGTTGCGAAAAAATACGCGGGACTAGTATATCTTAAATCGCATCCAAAGGGACATGAGACACGAGGCCCAATACTTGAAATTCGTGCTTTAGCCTCAGGTACTAAGGCTGAAGAGGCATCCAAATTGGCTCGAAAAGTATTAGAGGATGTTATTGAAGAGGCGTTAAGGCTTGGAGGAAAAGTCGGAGATATCCAAGAGAGATGTTAAAAAGCTTGCCAAACGTATGTTTATCGAGATGAATATAATCATAGGTATAGCTTTGATTATTTTTGCATTAGACGCCTTGGGTGGTAGCATCGGAATCGTGGGTATTGCGGCTTTGGCTGTTGTCCCCTTAGCACCAGCCTTCGTCTTGTACCGATTTTATAGAAGATTGAGACTACTTACACAAAGATAATAAATTGGTGATATCTGTCTAATAGTATTAACTGGTGTTAAAGATGGCGCTAGGTGAAAAAGAAAAGAAAGAATTAAAAGAAAAGATAGTGACGGTGCTCAAAGAAGTTTACGACCCAGAAATCCCGGTAAACGTATGGGATCTCGGACTTATCTATGACATAGATATAGATGATGACGGCAACGTACATATATTAATGACCATGACGGCGGTTGGCTGCCCGGTCACAGGTATGATTGTTTATTACGTCGAAGAAGCCTTACGTGAAAACATTCCCGAGTTAGCAGACAAGAAAATAGAAGTTGAGATAACCTGGGATCCACCGTGGACACCTGATCGGGTCACGCCAGAAGGTAGAGAACTGTTAAAGGCGATGTATGGCTATGACGTTGTCGAAGAATGGAAAAAACGGATGAGCCAGACTCCAGCTTAGCTTCACAGAAATTTAACCTCTTCTTCTATCTAGATAAGACTGACGCGGCGATGAAGTATCCTAGCCAGGTAGAGCCCATAATTTAATTATGGGCGATGAGAGTCGGACCACAATCTCAGAGCCGCGTTTATCGTGGTGTAAACTTTTTTGTCTATCCACAACAGCCGCATTCTGTATAATAAAGGAGCCAGGGTGGGAGATATTGTGGTCTATACTTGCACTATTACGTCAGGAGCCAGGGAGACTTAAAGCATACGTTGAAAAGAGACTTATGGATCCTAGCATTGTGGACGAGGCATATGAGACGGACGTGGAATGGAGGAAACTTCTAACTAGGTTAAACCAGCTTAGGAGAGAACACAACAAAGTAAGTAGAAGTATAGGTAGGACGAAAGATCCGGAAGAAAGGAAAAAACTTATCCTAGAAGCTCGGGGCTTGCTCAAAGAAATAGAGATTATGGAAAAACAACTTAAAGAAATAGAAGAACGCCGTGAAAAACTTCTTTTCTCCCTTCCAAACGTAGTAGAGGACGATGTGCCTGTTGGCGACGAAGATGCCAGCATACCAATACGGTTCTGGGGCAAACCAAAAGTGTGGAAAGAACATGTTAAGGCATTCCTCGATCAGACGGCAAAGTACGGCTTTCACGTAGACTATGATGTGATCGATGAAAGACCTGTGGGACATGCAGACATGTTAGAGAATGTCCTTAAACTGGGAGATACTTTGAAAGCGGGTGAAGTTGCTGGTTCACGTTTCTATTATACCTTTAAAGACATTGTATTTCTTGAAATGGCGTTACTCTCATATGCTATAGACAAGATAACATCAAAGGGGTATACACTCGTTATACCACCATATATGCTTAGAGGAAAGGTCATAAAAAGTGTCATCGACCTGGAAACATTCAAAGATGCGATATACAAAATCGAAGGCGAAGACTTATACCTTATAGCTACCTCCGAGCATCCTATAGCATCACTCTACTATAAAGAAGAGCTCTATGACGATGAGCTACCATTAAAGTTTGCGGGAGTAAGCCCTTGTTTTAGAAAAGAAGCAGGTGCAGGTAACAGGGATTTGAAAGGAATATTCCGGGTGCACCAATTCCACAAAGTAGAACAATTCATATTCGCGTTACCCGAAGAAAGCAAAAAACTCCATGAAGAATTAATTAAAAACGCAGAAGAGATCTTCCAAGGTTTAGAACTACCTTATAGGATAATCAATATAGCATCGGGAGATCTGGGAGCATGTGCCGTAAAGAAATATGATCTAGAAGTCTGGATGCCCGCACAAGGTAAGTTCCGCGAAATGGTTAGTGCAAGCAATTGTACTGATTGGCAAGCTTATCGTCTTGGAATACGACTTGTGCGCCGAAAAGGAATGGAGCGAAGTTATGTTCACACACTAAATAGCACAGCGATAGCCTCAACAAGGGCTATCACAGCAATCCTTGAAAATTACCAAAACCAAGACGGCACTGTTACCATCCCCAGAGTTCTACGCTCATACTTAGAAATCTATAAAGAAGCGCCGCACGATTATATACATCCTATCAAAAGAATTACGAAAAAGTAACATTTATCTATGTTTTTTACGTCGTCCAAACAACCTTGAAAAAACGCTTTCCCCCTCTTCTTCGTCACTCCATCGCCTCGAAAACGCTATTGCTCTAGCCGTATCTTCGCTCATCCCAAAATACTTCTTAGCTGTATTCCAGAG
>WAOQ01000042.1 GCA_015521205.1 Desulfurococcales archaeon | reverse complement strand
GTTATTAGGGCTTGTCGATGGGAAAGCGTATGAGCTACCCGCAGCAACGATTACTATTAGGAACAAAGCTATTACAACGTTTATCACTCGTTTCACAGGAATTCACCCCAGATACCCCACTTGTTAAATGGGGATTCCCCGAACCTCTCTAGGCTCGGGGAGAGCTGATGCCGTGATAATCAATAGTTTAAGTCTCCTTCTATAAAAAACTAAACACTATAGAAACTAGATAAGGGTGGGATGATCGTGCTATTTATCTATAAGGATTGGTAAATAGTCATTATAGAGCCGGATTATCCCCGTTCTATTACTTACTTCAAGGCAAACCCCTACACTCCTCACCGTTAAGCCTTCCTTTACAGCATTAGCCAACACCTCAGCGAGGAGAGGGTCCCCCTTCTTGTAAGGCTTGAAAGCGGTCGCACCTGGGAAACCTGCGATGAATACAAGTAATACATGGTGTCCAGAAGAGTTCATAGCTGCTAGCTCTTGGATATGCTTTCTTCCCCTCTCTGTTGGACAGTCCGGATACATAGCTTCTCCATTTGGGCCACGTAAAACAGCACTTTTTAACTCGACAAAAACCTCGTCTCCGTTACACTCTAAGAGGAAGTCGAGCCGTCCAACTGATACTCTGGGGGCACGTTGTTTAACCCTGCAGCTATCTAGCCAACGGATTACGCCCTTTTCAACAGCGACGTGGAAAGCGTCTTCTTGGAGTCTAGTATTTATTAGAGAGCCCCCGTAGATCGTTGAACCAACAACATAGTGTGTAGTTTTCCCGGGATTACTACGTGGGGCACAATAGATTGTACTGCCAGGAAACAATATGTCTTCAAGGCGCCCGGTATTCGTGTTATGAACCCTAACAATGTCCCTGGCAAGCTCTGCTTCTACTACAAACCGATTAACCCGTCGTCTAACCTCGCATGCCGATATATTAGGTATCCTAAACAGCTCGACGCCATTGCACCTATCGTTTTTTTCTGGCATTTCTTCAGGGCACCTCATAGAAAGAGTGATTGGCTACTATAATCTAATTATCTGTCCATGTGATCTATGTGTAGGAACGATGGAAAGAGAAAAAATATCACTATAATTTTACATAACACATCACCAAAGGAGGGGGGTCAGACGGTATACAGGAGTGGTGATAGAAACATGGAGGACATAGTAATTGGACGACACGTCTACGGAAACCTATACGGCATCGACCCAGAGATCTTATGGGATGAGGACTACCTACGCAGTCTCATACTAAAGGCGGTCGAGGCAGCTGGAGCCACACTACTAGATCTAAAGAGCTGGAGGGTCGAAGCAGGCGACAAAGGCGGCGTATCAGTAGTGGCCATAGTGTTGGAGAGCCACTTCTCGTTACATACATGGCCCAGCTACAAGTATGCTAGCCTGGATGTTTATACTTGCGGCGAGACCGCTGATCCTTGGAAAGCGTTTAACGTGATCTTAGACGGGTTGAAACCGAAATTCCATGTTGTACATTACGCAGATAGGAGTAGTATGCCAATGGAACTAGTGGAAAAAATGGCGGGAGAACCTAAAGACCACCAACCCTCTGCGAAAAGTTGAACACCGTTAGCCCGACTATACGTCCCTCTTTGATACGTACCACGATATCGTTTTCGGTTAGTATACTCTCATCAGCCTCCTCGAGGTCATAGCCGAAGTTGATGTAAAGTATGTCATTCTGTTTGTCGTACTCGAACCATATCCTCTCAATGCTTGCCACTGGTAAACCGGACGCTCGTGCCAGGCTTTCAGCGTATTCTGTTCCCCTTTCCTCATTTCCATCCAGGACTCCTCACCTTCATAACTTCAGGGTTAACCAGTGTTGGCGGTTTTTCGCCCTTGTAGAAGGCTATAAGGTTATCTGCTACAAGCATTGCCATGGCGGTCCTAGTCTTCCATGTGGCACTACCGAGGTGCGGTGCTAGCACGACATTATCGAACTTAGTCAACGGGTGTCCGGGGGGCAAGGGTTCCTCCTCGAAGACGTCGAGACCAGCCCCGGCGATCCATCCTTCTTCCAATGCCTTAACCAGGGCATTAGTGTCTATGACTTTACCTCTTGCTGTATTGATTAGAATGGCGGTGCGCTTCATTTTCTTCAGTTCCTCTTCCCCGATTAGATGATAAGTTTCTGGCGTTAGAGGTGTATGAATGCTAACAATATCGCTCTCACGAAGCAACGTGTCCATGTCGACATGCTTTGCGTTGAACTTCTCTTCCATCTCGGGGGATAACCTATACTTGTCAGTATAGAGGATCCGCATATCAAACCCTACAGCCCTCTTGGCCACCGCCCTTCCTATTCTCCCCATGCCTATAATACCTAGAGTCAAGCCGTGTACCTCTAATCCAAGAAGCATCATAGGATGCCAGCCAGTTCCCTTGCGGTACCATTCGCCCTCCCGGACAAACTTATCGGCCTCAACGATCCTCCTCGCAACAGCGAGTATAAGGGCCCAGGTAAAGTCAGCCACAGCTTCGGTAAGAACGCCAGGGGTGTTTGTCACGTAGACGCCATGCTTCGTAGCACACTCTACATCAATATTATCGTAGCCAACTGCATACTGAGAAATTATCCGGAGCCTAGGTGCCGCTGACGAGATAAGGTTACAGTCAACTTTATCGGTGAGCAACGTTACGAGCGCGTCGATTTCCTTGGCTTTTTCCAGTAGAACCTCGTAGGGAGGAGCAGTATACTTGTCCCATAGTTCGACCTCATAGTATTCCGCTATAGCTTTTAGACCCGGCTCGGGGATCTCCCTCGTAACAAAAACCTTAGGTTTAGACATTTGGTTCGACACCTCCAACATACGTGATGTCCCGGACAAGCCCAGGGGGTTCCAAGTGATAATATAGTTCATATAGGCTATAATTATTGAGTATCCCGGAGACCCCGGATATACAGGTGGGATTACATATGAGGTGTCCAGATATAGTTAGGAGGAGCATCTCGTCGGACAAAAAATCGGTACTACTACAGGTAATTGTACATCCGAACTCGTCAAAGCCGGGAATCCGGATCGATGAGGAAGGTGTACACATACATGTAGACGAGCCGCCTAAAGGCGGACGTGCAAACCAGGCATTACTCAAGCTTCTAAAAAGGAAATACAAACTAAAAGCGAACATAAAGCATGGGCACACCTCCCGGAGTAAGGTGCTGGAAATCACAAATATAGATACAGACACACTGGTACAAACACTCTGTCAAGACGTGGAGAGTAATTAATACTAGAGGAACCCCCCTCTAAGCCCCGGACACCGGCGCCTAACCCTAAAGCCCGTGGAGGTGCAGTATATGACGACACCCGACCCTTACAGCGAGCTAATAGAATCGGTAGCAGAGGCTCTAGTTGAGATTGTGGGAATAGATGAGAGGAAGGCATTCCATCAGGTTAGACTAAGTGATAGGCCGGGTTATGGGGACCTTTCATTACCACTACTGCGTTATACTCGCACACTAAACATTAAGCCGGACCAGCTATTCGAGAGCCTTAAGTCAAAGATCAATTCAAAAACGAACCTCCTATCCGACCACCAGCTAGTGCGCGGATACCATAACATGTATATCGACGAATCAAAACTAGCCCTCGCGCTCTCAAATACTCTTAGGGAATACGGGAGACTCGAGCCCCCTAAAACCCGTACTCCGATGGTTCTGGTAGTCGAACATACGAGTGCCAACCCTATACACCCTCTCCACATGGGCCACGCCCGCAACACCAGCCTCGGAGACACCCTTGCCCGGCTCCTAAAGGCTAGAGGGCACAGAGTAAACACTAGGTTCTATATCGATGATGTGGGAAGACAGATGGCTGTCCTTGCTCTGGGCGTTAAACTGTTGGGGGGTGACCCCCTTGGAATGGCTAAGCGCTTAGATATGAAACCCGACAAACTCCTAGGTTATATCTATAGCATAACGCATCTCCTACTAGACATCCATAAGCTGACACAGTCCATAAACGATCCGGCCGCTAGCGAGGAAGAAAAGCTATACTATATCAGGGAAAGGGACAAGCTAGCAGCCCGCCTGGTCGCCGTTTCACAAGAAGCACCAGGAGAAATAGCTGATAAGCTGATCGATGCTTTTTCAAAACTAAAAGAAACCAAAGAACCGGAGCGCGAAGTATCAGAGATAATGCGTTCATACGAAAACCGTCTAGACGAGGGGATCGTATCCCTCATACGTGAAACAGCCAATGCAAGCCTAAAAGGATTCCGTGAAACATTATCCAAGCTAGGCGTTGAATTCGACAACTGGGATTGGGAAAGCGACCTAGTATGGACTGGGCTAGTATCCAAGTTGATAGAAGAAGCGAGTAAAAGCCCCTATGTAACCGTCCACAAAGACGCGTTGGCAATAGACCTATCCCCAGCCATGGACGAGCAGGAAGTACGGGAAAAGATAAAGATCCCAAAAGCCCTGGAAATACCACCTTTAATACTAGTCAGAAGCGACGGAACAACACTCTATACTACAAGAGACATGGCGTATACTCTATACAAGTTCCGGCAAACCGGGGCCAACAAGGTAGTAAACGTTATAGGAGCCGATCAACGGTTACCCCAGATACAGATACGCCTAGCATTATACCTTTTAGGATACAAGCGGGAAGCCCTAAACACGATCCACTACGCATACGAGATCGTTAGACTCCCAGGGATGAGAATGTCTAGTAGGAAAGGAGTATTCCTAGGCCTCGACGAGGTACTAGACCAAACGTATAACGTGGCACTATCACGCGTAGAAGAGAAGAGCCCCGATCTCCCCCTCGATGAAAAAGAAAAAGTGGCACTCAAGATCGCCGTAGGTGCTATACGTTATACAATGATAGCAACAGACCCCATGAGACCGATCGAGTACAATGTAGACAGAGCAACAAACCTTGACTCCAATAGTGGTCCCTATCTACAATACACTTACGCAAGAGCAAACGGTATACTACGAAAAGCGGGAGAACCCGACTGGGACAGGATAGATTACCGAGCGGCATCCGACCCTACCCGCAGAGGACTTCTAATAGCGGCAGCCCAAACACCCTATTATGCAGCAAAAGCCGCCGACGATATGGAACCTGTACTCCTAGCAAACCACTTGTTAAAACTAGCTGATAGGTTCAACAGTTGGTACCAGAAGGATCAGGTAATCCGCGAAAAAGAAGAGGAAACCCGGAATTTCAAGATACTCCTTACAATAATCGTTCGTGAAGCCCTTGGCATGGGACTCGACTTGCTCGGTATACCCAAGACGCCTCGGATGTAGGGACAATACAACAAACCGTGCGAGGCAGGATACGGCTAAGGCCGTGTTACTCTGGGCGTGTAAACGTTGGCTTGGAGGAAACACTGGAAGATAAGGATTCGTGAGACGGGAGAAGTTAGTCTAGGGCTACTCATGGCAAACATGGGAGACGCGATAAACATAGCTGTTCTAGCAGTGGTTGTAGCTACTATAACATCCGCCCCCGAAGCCTTAGCTGTTTTACCCGGCCTTGCAGCCCTCCGTGGAGGCATATATACTAGTCAAGCTAGCCGGGTGTCAACAAGGATACATCTCGGACTCGAGGAGGCCAAAGTAGGCAAGGTGATCAAATCCGAACTCCTTCCCACATTATCGCTTGGCCTGGTCGCCGCGGTTTATATAGGTATACTTAGTGGAGTACTCGCAGGTATCACTGTTTATCGGACGCTACTCGTGAGCATAATTTCAACCCTGATTTCTTGGATAATACTCTCTACAGGCACAGGACTCCTTAGCATTATATTCTACAGGTCTGGCGTGGACCCGGACAAGGTTTCCGCCCCCGTCATAACCGTCCTAGGCGATATGATAACCATACCGAGCATACTTGCCGCCCTCTATATATTAAATACTGTAGAATTACACCCTATAGGCTATACCGCAACACTTTCCCTAGCCTTAACAATTATAGCAATAGCTGTCACTCTAAGCGCTTACTCCCGAACCGTAACCCTACAATCTCTACCTAGCGTCTTCCTCGTAGGGGTAATTGAAAGTATAACAGGAGCCATACTAGCCGTATGGGCGGTTTCCAAACTCCAAACGGGAAACATAATCACCCTATACCCAAGCTTCCTCGAGGATACAGGGGCAATAGTTGCCGTCGCAGCCGCAAGGACAAGCACACTATCATACCTTGGTCTAACAACCCCTAAAGCCAAACTAGGACACGAGGAGATAATACAACTACTTGAATCTTATACAGCAGTCCTCCCCAGCTTAGCGATACTATCCGTCCTAGGACATCTTCTAGCGCAAACCCCGCTAAACCTAGCTCTAACCGTAATAGGACTCTCTTTCTATCTAGTAATCACGCTTGGCATACCCTTCGCTCAAATACTAGTCAAACTAACCCATAAACTAGGACTTGATCCAGACAACACCGTGTTACCCATGATAACATCGGTGATCGACCTAATAGGCACCATAATATTAGCACTAGTCGCAGGACTTATAGCGTAAAACCGGAGCCACAATAAATTACTTTCCAGACAAGTCACACTTACCATTCGGCAAGAACAGGTGGGGGGACATTGAGAAAAAACGCTCTTACAACACTACTCCTAATCGCAATAACCATACTCTCAGCCCCCCACATACAAACAACGGAAACCCAGGGAACATACGAAGCTCCAATCAATCCTTACTACGTAGTAGCAGTCTCTAGGTGGGGAGGAGACGCTGGCTGGGTGATACCCGGAAAATGTTTCTCTCCTGGGCATCACTTCCTCCTCCGACCCGACATAGACCCGGAAGAGATACCCGTAAACACGCCTGTAAACGGTACTATAATATCCATACAACCTTTCCTCTTGGGAGGTTACAACATAAGTATAGAAACGAGAATAGGGCAATGCAAGATCCGCGTAGACCTAACCGGGATAACTCCACAACCAGACATATCTATAGGTGCTGACGTAACGGTTGGCCAAAAGATAGGACACGTATCCAAAGAAACAGTTTACCCCGGCTTTTATGTAGCACGAGATTGCGGTGCCGGCTGGGGGTGGGTACCCGGATTCCTAGTACTCCCAGGCAGCGGGACTCCATATAAAACGCTAGCCGGAAAAAACTGGAACCCCCTAGTAGGACCATACGAGAGGAGTGGTGGGGCATGCGGCGGTCCCGGGTATCTTCTAAAACCCAGTACGGCAAATACCTGGATGTTTCTTCGACAAAACAACGATACACTCCTAATACCGATAGGCGAGAACCTATACGTACAGATACGGCCAGCCCCATATGCCACTGTAGATAATGTGAGCCGAGTAAACTGGAGCATGCTCTCCAAACTTCAATGGTTCCAGATAATAGTAGCTGGTAGCCTGGAATCATATTTACCCAGCAACTATATGGCCCAACTCCACACGTTCCCCTGGACACACGTAGTAGGAGCCACGTGGGCCCCTGGCACTATATACAGACCAGAAAACTGGAATACCCAAGAAGCACAATGGGTCTACAAACACAGGTATAACGTCTCACTAAACCCGGAAGGACCCTTCCCTCAATGCAAGAATACTACTTTATGCATGGACTTCTACCTCGACTATGAAAACCCGGAAGCCCTACACGCAAAGGCCGAATTCGCGGTCAACAATCTAACACGTACAGGCTATAAGGGCATACTCCTAGACCAATATGACCTCTCATGGTCCTCACTACCCGGGGCATCCGAAATTCTTGAAAGATTCAACTCTAAACACGACATACCAATACAGCAAAGCTATCCTGCACTCTACCAGACAATAAGAGGGATGCTTGATAACGACACTCTACTCCTAACCCGAAGTAGTATAAACGGCAAACAGATCACTCATGACCCCCGATACCACATATATTTAGTGGACAATGAGTTCTGCCTCCAAGACACGCGAGCACTTATCGATTCACTAAACACTATACGTCAAAATGCATCGTATATAGAAATATACAACTGTACAATCCGACAAGCCCTTCGCCTCTACATCGCAGGTAAGATCACGGGAATAGAGGTATACGCGGGGCTACAGCTCCCGATCAACAAACTTTATATTTACAGCCTAGATGATCCGCTGACTACCATAGTCACAAAAGATAATGTATACATACGTATATATCATAACGGTATAGCTGCCCTAGGTAAACCTAACAGCGAGGTAACGATAATGCTTCCCCCCACATTAAGAAACAAAACATTCTACGATCCATTGACAAACACCACAATATACGCTGATACCAACCTAACAATCACGCTTGACGAGAACGGTATAGCCTATCTGGTACGCGCCTACAACTATACGATAATACCTCAACAACCCGAAAACGCTACCGCATCAAGCAACCACACCAGTAGCCAAGGGACAACACCTCAACAAGAAACGAAGGATGGAAAATCAGGGCATGTAGCAGAGATAATAATTCTAGTAATAACAATCATATTATCCTATCTAACATATAGAAGCAAGAAACGCTAGAGACTAAAACCCGGGCTCTCTGGGAGGGGATGAACAAGATGAAACAACTACCCGAAAAATTCATACAAGAAATATTCAATGAAAGAAAGCACATGGCCACAAAAATAATGCAAGCAGGCAACCTAGACGAAGTCCAAAACCTCCTAATCAAAAACTCCTACCTACTCTCCCCAATAGTAGCAACATGCGGCCCGGCAGGCCCCAACGCCGCCCCATTCATGGTCTCATTCGTACCACGCCCCGAAAAATTGGACACTATGATCCAACAACTACGAAGCATGCGCGAACAACTCTGGGGAAAAGGCGGGAAAGCCATGAGTGAAGCCCTACAATGGATTGTCTCACACGTCTACAACCTAGACAACATAGACCCGCACTACCTCGCGTCACACATGATGAGCCGAGGGCACACATGGATAAACATACTATCCACAGGCAAAGCAACACTCGCCTTCCTAATACCGCCAGACCGCGGAGCCTACGAGGTCAGGACAACAGCATGGATAGAAGAGAAAGGACCCATATACGAATACGTCAACCTACTACACGATCTAATGCACGCGGTGCCCCATGGTGAGAGTAGCCATCCATGGTATCCAGCAGTCATATTCAAAATAGAAGAAATATACGATAACAGCTACCAACAACTCGGAACCAGAATCTACTAATTGTCGCCTCACATAGGCTTTACTCTCCAATCAAAGTATACAAAAAAACATGAACATTACAATATTATCCTTACAAGGAATAGTGTAGTACTGGAAGATTTTTAACCAGGATGCTAAAAGACGCCTGGTATAGGGTGGTTTTATGTCATACTTGAGGATCTGGCATGGGAGGGTTCCCAGGGAGCTTGGCGATGAATACGAGAAATTCCTGGTAGAGAGGGCTGTGCCCGATTATAGAAGCGTGCCTGGACTTGAAAGAATATACTTTTCTAGACACGATGAAAAACGAGACTCACTTCCTACTAATCACAATATGGGAGTCCATCGAAGCGATGAAAAGGTTTAGCGGAGACGATCCTTGGAAAGCTAAATATTACCCTGAGGACGATAAATACCTCATTGAAAAAGAAGAACAAGTTCAAATATACAAAATATTCTATAAATCATGACATGCCTTGTCCAAAAACTAAGGTGGAAAAGAAAAATACCTAATCTTTGGTCCGGGCTAGGAAGAGTACAGCAGGTAATAAGAGTTTGATCAAATCATCAATCCTGGTCACCGCATGCCCCATATCCGGCGCTATATGAGCCTCGAAAGTCTTTCCCTTCTCGGTAGCTAACTCCATAAACTTCAACACAGGTTTTAGAGGGGTCCTACTATCGTTTTGTGGATGAATGATACATAGCGGTTCCCGTAGGTTATCTACATAGGTTATAGGACTTCTCTCCTTCCAAAGATCCTTTTTGCCCGCGAACATTAAGTTGATGAACTGGCGGAACGCTGCATCGCTTAGTTCATACATCATTTCCCAGTCAACAACACTAGCACCGGCGACGCCTGCCTTATAGAGGCCCGGCTTCCTGGTTAGACTGCACATCGTCATATAGCCACCGTAGCTATACCCCATAACATATAGGTCGCTTGCAAGCCCGTGTTCCTTAGCCCATAACGCTGAACGCGTTATATCCTCCAACTCGCCTCCGCAGGGATCACCCACGATCTTTGTCCTCCATGCCTCACCGTAGCCGGTGCTACCCCTATAGTTGGGCATGATAACGTGGAAACCGGTCAAGGCTAGGCTTGCCGCGAAGATATCCCATGCATCGGCGTCCTCCGAGAACGGTCCACCGTGAACAAGTACTACGGTAGGCCCGGGCTTACTGGCCCTCTTAGATTCCAATATGAACACGGGAACCTTTTCACCGTCAAAGCTCTCGACATATGTAAAGCCCGCGTTTCCGAGGGCCTCGTACACGTAATCGGGTATCGAACCGGAAAGTAATGTTTTCCCCGAGGGGATCTCAATGATCACTGATGGTGTACTAAGACTAGTATAACCGGTTACAAGGTGCCCCCTCCATTCGTAGACTGCACCATGAAGTCCCTCAGGAGCTTCGACATGTTTTCCATCTATGAATATCCGGCTCCGCCCCTCTTTCCTGGCCACCACGACGAGTTTTCCGTCCCTAGTAAAACCGATCCAGTTGAATGAACGTGGCTCATAGTTGTCCAGGTCGTCGTGAGAGAGACTTAGCTTCGAGTATGTCCCAGACCCCGGCTCCAGCCCTCTTAGTTCAGCCCTAGAGGCTGTTTCGATAGCGTATACTATATTGCCCGAAGGGGCTATTTTGGCGCTCACGACACTGCCATCCGGATCTTGAAGTACCCTGATTTCACCGGTCTCGAGATCCGCCTGGAATAACTGGAAGCGTCCCCCGGGGTGCCCGAACCATCCTATCCCTATACCAAGATTCCCCTGAATGTCTGTGAGCATTGCTAGGCCTTGTATATCGGCTAGCTTTTCGAGTGTGCCATTCCGGTAAATGTATAGATGGTTTCCTTCCGCAGTCGACGCTGTAAACGCTATTCTTTCATCGTCATATGCTATACCCATTATGCGGGCTGGCTGCATCCCCTCCAGAGGCTTCTCAACGCCTGGGTTATCAACATCGATGACATAGATCAGCGACTGCTCTTTACCCCTGGACACGTCTCTAAATATGACAACTTTATCGGCATCATAAGGTGCTTCAACGTACCCGTTGATTGGTTCACGGTTTAGCTTTACTAGCTGGGAGCCGTCATAGGAGTATATGTTGGTTGCCCCTTCCCGGAGACCAGCCACGAGTAGCCGTTCTCCGCTGAGGACGCCTCGTACTCCATACATTTCTATGGAGACTAGGCCTATGAGTTCATCAACTATTTTCGAGAAAGTATGTTTTTCCATAGGGGTTCACCTACACCACGGAGGTGTATGTGTTTGTCTACCTATTAAAATGGATATACCATAGGATGATCAGTAGGATTATACGATGACAAATTATTATCTAACCACTTGTTAAAATTCAAAAATCAATGAAAATATTCTGTAATTATATATCGTTTTTCGATATAAAACGTAAAATATACTCCAAAGAACCATAGTATGTAGCCTTGCTTATAACTGTTAAAAAACAATAACACTAGATGGTGAATAAAGTGTTCGAAACACTCACGAGTAGTCTCCTAAACCCTGGGACAGCTAGCTTCGACGCGGTTGACGGATGCGGAGGAATGATGTGCGGTGGATGGGGATTCATGGGCTTTGGAGCCCTACTATGGATCCTCCTACTAATACTTATCATAGTAGTAGCGGTAATACTGGTCAACAGGGCGACAGCGCCACCCCCGACCACCGTATCCACGCCGTCAACAACCGAGCTAAGAGAAGAAATTCGCCGTCTAAGGCAGGAGATAAGAGAACTAAAGGAAAAACGAGACGGTAGCGAAACAATAGAATAAAACATCACTCCCTAACATTCAACCCGACCGAATAGGCCTCTAGAGGATCCCCATAGGATTCCCACCTATTTACGATTTTGATAAAATATAATTCAAACTACTTTTGAGAAGTATATCGCTACCATCATATGCCCTGGTGAAAGATTATCGTCTAACCGTCGCTTAGAGTTGCTGTAGAAGTTTGCCTAGATACTCATGGTGTTCTCTCTCGTTCTCCGCCATTTTCTCCGCTAACGACTTTACAAGAGGATGCTCGGCCGCGGCGGCTAGTTCCTTATAGGTCTCTATCATGTTCTTTTCAATCTCAAGGTGCTTTGTTATGAAGCTCTTCAATAGTTCTTTGTGAGCCTTCTCTAGCTCGGGCGTCTCGACAGCTCTCTCTTCCACACCAGTCATTCCCTGCTCCATCTTTTCTAGTTCCACCATGGCATCGAATAGTGCTTTCATTATGTGTTTGTGAATGATGGTATCAACTGCTATTTTATGAACTGATCTCTCCAGCTCATCGCCGGAATGGCCGAAGAATTTTAGCCTTGTAAGACCGAAGGTATACGTGTATGCAGCCTGTGTTTCTATGTCATGTGCTTTCTTAATCAATTCTTCTAGCTTATCCATTACACTTGCCACCTCTTTAAGGAAATGTAAATACCTTAGGGAAGGCATTTGATACGTTTCGTCTGTATGAATTATGATTATATGCAAAAATAAAAAATATTATGTAGATACTGCCCACCCCCGGGGAACACATATGAAGCCAACGTCGAATTCTCAACATGAACTATTCATGGAAACAATACGCCAGAGGAGATCCATACGAAAATACAAGCCGTACAAAATACCTATAGAACATATCAGGATAATAGAAGAAGCCGCCAGAAGAGCGCCAACAGACGCCGCCCTACACTTATGGACAGCAATACACGTACGAGATGATAATAAGAAAAAAATTATAGCAGAAGCAACACGGCAACCGCACATAGCCCAGGCCTCGGACTTCTACTTATACATAGCAGACCTACACAGGCTCCAAAGACTGCTACAACATAGAGGAGAACAGCTCGGAGATTCCCATCAAGCCCTACTACTCTTCGCCGCGATAGACGCCGGCATAGCGGCCGAAAACATGGTTCTAGCGGCCGTGAGTCTAGGATATGGGACATGTTTTATAGGTGCAGTACACAACGCTACTGAACAACTAATCAAACTCCTTAAACTACCTATTCTAACCTACCCTCTCTTCGGCCTAGTAATAGGGTATCCAGACGAGGCTCCACCACCCAGGCCCAGGTTACCTCCGACCATGCTATTCCATAGAGAAGAATACCAGGAGTACACCTCAAAACAGCTTGAAGAAGCCTATAAAACCATGGCTCCTATAACACGTCGGGGCGATTATCTACGACTCCTCAAACGCTACGTTGCGGCGGGAGGATACTTTGAACAAAGGAACAAACAGCTACCCGAGCTACTAGAAACAATGGGGTTTAAAATACTAAAAAGATGGGAAAGATGCTAGATCTGCTCCTAAATATTCCTTCTTGACCGTTAACCTGTAGCCGTCGTCACCGCTTGATAGGCGTCGACTACGCCATATCCGTACAAGTTATCATAACCCGGTGAACCCATATCCGTTGCCGTTGTATGTAGCAACCCTCTCAGAGTCGTTGTTCCAGAGTCGCTCTCGGATCCCGGAGGTAATAGGGGTAGTCCGTTGGCTAATTTGGCTGCCTGGACCAACGCAACGGTTCCGGATACGTGGGGTGTAGCCATGCTTGTACCGCTTAGAGTGCTGTAACTGTCATCTGGATAAGTGCTTAGAATGTCGACTCCCGGGCCGCTACTTCCGGCTGCCTGTTGCTCCAGGAGGGCACGTTACCACTACTGTCTATAGCTCCCACGGCAATGACCTCGGGGTATGCTGCTGGATAGCTGGGCGTTGGGGCTCCCTCATTGCCGGCTGCCGCTACTATGACTACACCATAATTGTATGCTGCTGTGATGACATCATGGAGCTCTGGTGGGGCGGAACTTCCTCCCAGGCTCATGCTAATAACCTCTGGTGCATCGTCGTCGGGGTCTCCAACTACTACTCCATCACCGTCCGAGTCTATTACTCCGTCAGGTCCTTTAACCGCTTGATCTATAGCTATAACCAGATCGCTCCAAGAGCCTTTCCCACCATTATCTAATGCCTTGATAATATAGAGCTCGACGCTAGGGGCGACGCCGACTACACCTATATCGTTATCCAATGCCGCTATAGTGCCGGCGACATGAGTACCATGCCTGTTCCTATCGACGAAGTTATTCCCGATCTTTCCATGTAAAACGGATATACCCCATTTGATATTCGAGGCCAGATCAGGGTGATCCTTATCAATACCAGTATCTATAATGGCAACCTCTATCTCACCGTCACCATCCCCGTTTACATCCACGAACCCGTTAACTCCTAACGGCCAGACCTGTTCAGTACTGATATAGTCTACACCCCAAGGAAGCTGTTGCGGGGGCTGCTACGGCCCCTTCGGGGGTTTCGCGGGCTTACTCTTATCCACCCCAATACCCGTCTGGAACGAAGACAACGCCATAACCATACCATCATGTGATACATGGAGCACACCGCTCAGATGCGCGACAAGCCCAACAGCTTTCCCTGGAACCTTTAGAATAGCTACGGGCGCTAGATCTGCCATGTACACAACCTTGCCGTTCAACGCTTCGACAGCCTTGGCGTTGAAGCTAGACTTATCGATCTCCACTATCAATGTTACATACCTGTCGTGGGCAGATGCTGTGGCCAGCGATGCAAAGGACGGAAGCAGTAAGATGCTGAGGAGCAGAATCGCTGCTAACCTATAGGAACTAATATGCATCTTTTCCATCACACTCCAAACATACGCGTTTGGGTCAAGCCAATAACGATTCAAGGTACACGGTATTTTAGTTTTTCCCACATGTTTCCCATACTGAAACAAGAGTAATGAACACCAAACAACAGTCAGCCCAGCGCATATAGTATCCCTAAAAACGCTCAGTCACCAACACGCTTACCAACCGGGAACACAAGCATAGGATACTCCCACTCACAGTCTACCCCCAATAATCTACAGACCTCTCCATCGTGGAATGCCCCAACGGCAACAGTGGCAAGACCCAAAGCCTCAGCCACCAAATACACGTTTTCACCCGCAAACCCCACATCCATCAAGGCATACCTATACGCCCTAACCCCATAACGCTGGGCAGTACGTGGATAAATAATAGTAAACACTATGCTCACAGGAGCGTACAAGACATGATCCTGTTCTAGGCACGCGTGGAAAAGACGATTCCTCAAGTCACCCCTTCCCAAAACCTCTAATTCATGCCTACCAGGATGATAATGATATAGTCCAGCCTCCAATCCCTCAACACGCCCGACCACGACATAAGCCTCCACCGGCTGCAGACCACCCGCGCTCGGATAGACACGTTTAGGACCTCCCCACCCCGCCTGCCCAGTCACGCCAACACTATAAAAGAGAATGCTAGCCAACTCCTCCAAGCTGACGGGCTCAATACTATACACTCTACGACTACGCCTCCTCTTAATAACCGAAAAGACGTCAACCCCAGACATTTCTAAGGGTTCCGGTAAACTAATCCCAGGCGACTGTTGGTAGAACTTATAGAAATCCTGGAAATCTCTTTTGACACCTACATCCCAACCATAATATCCTTCCTCCAGAAAACTCAGTAGATGATAGAACACACTGGGATCTCTCCTCTCACCAGCCAAGGCGAGAGCCTTAAGTATCCTATCTAAATAACGTCGACCAGCAATACTACGAAGAGCATTTTCAACCTCCATAAAGCAACACCTACAGTCATTAATACCGGAAATATAGTTATAGTGCTGGAGGGATAAACATTAGGCTTCCCACATTATACCGGGGACGGTCGGGGGAGGGCGTTATGCCTAACATCGTTATAGGAGGACTCGGGGGAGGGGGAGACGTTGTATTAGCCCTCACCCTAGCCCAGACAGCGGGGATAGAACCACACAACACCATAATAACCAGTTTCCTCAGATGCTCCATACAAAGGGACAGGCTAAAAGACCTAGCCGTAAAGGGAGCCCTCATAAAGCTCCCACCAGGCTACTTCAAGTACAACAAGAGGATCTTCGAGGACAAAATCTCCCTCCTAGACCCCCGCTACAAGGGAAGAACCTACGCCATATGCACCAGAGAACCCTGGAAAAACATGGAAGCAGCCATCGACTACATAATGACAATCCACAAACCTAAAGTACTCCTCCACACGGACCTAGGGGGAGACGGCGTCATACTAGGATACGAGCCAGAACTAGGAAGCTACAAAACCGACATAATAGCCAGAGCACTCCTAGCCCACACAGCACGGAAACACAATGTGAAAACCCTGATAGCCGCAGGGTGCGTAGGCTGCGAGGGAGGGGGAGTCGAGATAAGCCAAGAATGGCTAGCGGCGACACTAGCCTACCTAAAAGCCCGCGGAGCCCTAATAGGCGTCACCACCCTAACCCAGGAGCCTATAAGGAAAGCACAACAATACCTCAAAACAGCCGAATCTGGCATGCTACCTCTCTTCCTAGCCGCCTGCAAAGGCAAAAAACAAGCAAGGATAAACATGGCATACCTACACGGCGAATACGAGGTAAAACCATGGTACCACTACATATTCATACTAGACGCCGCAAAACACTGCCAACACTCACCCCTCTGC
>WAOQ01000041.1 GCA_015521205.1 Desulfurococcales archaeon | reverse complement strand
CTAGGTAGCAAGACTATTATAGTAGAATCCGAGCTCGGCTACGGCTTCACCAGCAAAGACCTAGATAGGCTTCTAGAGAAAAACAAGGAGATAGAGGCAATAGCACTGCAACACGTGGATACATCTACTAGCGTGGCGAACCCGGTAAAGGAGTTGGCAAGGGTAGCTAAGGAGTGGGGGTTAAGGATTCTTGTTGACGGCGTTGCAGCCATCGGAGGAATGGAAATGAAAATGGACGAATGGGGCGTAGATGTATGCTTCACCGGCTCACAGAAAGCGCTGGGGGTACCGCCCGGGCTCGGCATTATAGCCTACAGTAAGAGCTTCTCCGAGGAATTGGACTCCGAAGAAAAACCCATATCCCTCTTCTTCAACATCAAAGCCCTACTCAAGGAGATGGAATCCACTAAGAACTATTATCTTACCCCAGCGGTCAACCTCGTATACGCCCTGGACAAAGCTACTGATCTCATAGAAGAGGAAGGGCTAGAAAAAAGGTATGAAAGACATAAAATTATGGCTGAAACTGTTAGAGCCGCTATAAAGGAGTTAGACTTGAAGCTAGTAGCCAAAGAGGGTTTCTACGCCGACACAGTAACAGCCGTCTACCTACCAGAGAGAGTTGAGTGGCCCCAACTCTACAACACTATGAGATACAGCGGTGTAGAAATAGCTGGAGGACTGGGAGATCTGAAAGGAAAAATTTTCAGAATAGGACATATGGGACAAGTAGGCTATAACGAAATATTAACCACAATAGCGGCTCTTGAAAGATCACTACTAAAACTGGGCTATCGAGTACGGCTCGGAGAAGCCCTAACCGTAATACAAGAACGCTATCTAAGGGCTGGAATTTAAACGAGAGATTAAAACCAATAAATCTTCTTTTTATCAACACGCAAATTCAAAGAAATGACTATGAAAACGGGATAAGTATCAGTACTAGGTAGAGCCAGGATACGTGTGTGATCGACGAAGCCGTTATACCATAATGGTGTGCTTCATGCCCTAGAACAATACCAACGACGAGTGCTGCAGCAACGAGGACAGGGTTCCCAGTGGATATATGGACAAGAGAATAGGGTATGGCAGAGTATACCCATGGCAAGCCTAGCCTTTCAACTATTATCTTTTCTTGCAACCCTCCACGCCAATATACTTCCTCCCATACCCCTATCCAGGCGAGAGGTAGGATAAGCATGGGACTACGTCCAACGGACCGGTAGACCTGGGTTACACCCTGGTTCAGCCCAAGGATATCGACTAGCTTGTCTCCGCCAGCGAATGCTAGGAATAGTATTATAGTGTAAACGATTATTACCAGGAGCTTTCGTCTATCAAGTTTACGGTCTAGTAACAGCCCAAACTTCCATAATGTTAGCCCTCCCAGTATTGCGGTGGCTATCGTCATACCAGTTATGAAGTGTTCTGAAAGCAGTATGAATGCGAAGGGCCATAATAACCAAGGTGCGATAATATATGTTAAGGTGAAACCCTTGTCCCCGGGTCTTACTCTACATCCTTCTTCCACAGTTTAGAGTCACCCACCCATGAAGAGTTAAGGGTTTTTGTTTTTATTCCTATCCATTAACGATAAAAATCAATTAATTGGTGAGCACGTGATGGCTTCGGCTAAGGAGATACTGTTAGCCACGAGACCTTGGAGCTTCCCCTTCACTGTTTTGATATCGCTTATAGCTGGTCTGGTGGGGCTACTCCTGCCTGGACAAGTCTCATGGCTACTCCTGACCATAGCTATCATCGGCTCGGTCATGCTACATGCCATGGTTAACGTTCTCAACGATTATTTCGACTACAAGATGAATGTTGATAGGCCTGGGGCAGGTACTGTGCAATATAGGCCACACCCCATAGTACATGGCATACTATCGCCGACAGGCACTTTTCTCTTCGGGACAGGCGTTGGAGTTGCAGGGCTAGCATTGGCATTACTGGTAACCTTGATGGGTAGGCCGCTCGCTTTTTGGCTCGGACTTATAGGGTTCATCCTGGCATTCGCTTATACTGGTCCACCGTTCTCACTTAAGTACAGGGCTCTAGGGGAGCTGGGCGTTTACCTGGCATGGGGAGCCCTTATACCTATCGGGTCTTACTACCTAGCTACAGGGGAAATCAGGTATCTGCCAGTAATCGTGACTCTACCCTTAGCATTGTTCGTGATCGCGATACTCTTCGCCAACAATATGAGGGATATAGAGGTCGATAGAGGAGCCGGAGTTAAGACCCTTGCTAATACGCTCGGATACGAGGCAGGACGCAATTTCTTCAAGTCCCTGATATTCGTGGCATACATATCAGGGTTCATCGCAGCATTCATAGACATATACCTTGTTTTACCACCCCTTCTAGGACTCGCTACCCTCAAAGACGGGATATCTATAGCACGAATGTTTGACTCTGGAAAAGCACCGCCAGATGCAGACCCAAGGGTTGCCGGTGTCCTGACTAAGTACACAGTACTCTACCTTATCGGCCTGATACTGTCCATCGTCGCCTCATCCTACCTCACATAGCCTCTTGGCCTTGTTTTTCAGCTACCCACACTCCACCTCTAGCCCCAGTAATGGTGCATGTTGTTGAGCCCCATAAACGTCTGTGTCTCCAGGATGCCCGGATGGTGTTCCTCGGGGTATATTGATCTTCACGGCCCTTGCAGGCCTGTATGGTATAATTTCTATATCTTCACTGTTTACCTTGTAGAGCTGAGCTACGAGTTTCCTGTTAAGAAGGTTTAGAAGCGCATCCAGACAGTCTTCGTCATCAAAAATTATGTCTATGGTGATCGTGAAGGGACCCGCGTTTTTACTACGTATAATCTTTGCTACATCCCTTAGTGGAGTCAACGATGTCTACACCTCTTTCAACATCATCCTCGAATATTCTAGGAAGTTCTCCTCTTCTATCAAATGCCAGACACTCCAAGTATAGGCACGACCAGCGTCTATATCGCTAGGACTAAAGGGAAACGCTAAGTTACCAGCAGTGGTTTTCCGTCCCTCCCACCCTATATGTAGTAGCGTGCTCCTCACCAAGCCCGCCACGGTCTTAGCTTTATCTTTTTCGTCAGCGAGAACCTCAAAGACTAGTCCGGCTTCATGGGTTATGCGTGGTTCTGGCTCACGGTCCCCCATTACCCCGTCCCTACCATACACCCGTAGATGCACACTGTAACCCTCATCACCGACCAGCTCCCTGATACTTTCCAATGTTTTGGATACTAATCCGTCGATTCTGGATAGGAAGTCTGGATCTCTAGCCCCTGCTATTACTATAAAGCGGTATCCGGCAAAGGACGCCCCTTCCAGCTTTACAAGCCGCCGTTGTACCGGGATCCAACGGCTCCCCTTGACAACGACACGTCCATCCCCAGTTTCCTCGTATAATACCGATGACATGTCAGAGTATCCGCCAGGTATATGCTCCCGGAATGGATCTGTCCTCTCATACATGGCATGTTCTGCTATACTTGTCATTGTCGCACGGCGGGACGGGTTTAATGGGAAAACCTCGAATTCATTGTCTCGGAGAATACCCATCATTCCGTCACTACCGCTTCCAGGCTCTGCGGCTATAGCCCCGCATTCAAGTATCTTGCCCAGATGAACCGCCAATCCCTTGTCCATGCCTTTCAGCCATGGCAAAGCAGCGAAGGGGGCGATATCAACGCTCCTCCCAGCAACTATTACATCCACATCTTCCTTTAGCAGTTGAGTGAATGGTTCTACGCCTACTTGGGCTACTATCCTCTTGGTATTCGATATCGTTTCGGTTTTTAGTGGGGACAGCCTTGAATGTGGTATTGGCTTGTTATATGTTCCAGACTCGATTTTTCTTATGAGTTCTCCTTTATCAACATCCGTGTATATTACACCTGCCTTAAGCCTTGTACCTAGTTTCTGTGTGATCCTTCTAAGACGTTCTAACGTCCAGTTAACGTGAGGTTCGGCGCCCGCGCCGCCTGCGCTTCCTATTAGGAGAGGTATCTCCCTTTCTGTGGATGCTTTGACTAGATAGAATAGGTCTCTTTCCACTGCTTTCGCTGAAACGAAAGGTACTCCTTCGCCTAGATAATATGGGCCGGGATCTGTGGATCCTCCATCTACTGCTATCACATCGGGTTCAAGGCTGACTCCATATTCGAGGCTTTGGACTGGGAACCCGTATCCCAGGATAGCTGTCGGAGACAGTATCCTTATCTCCAAGGAGGAGACACCTGAGAAAGCATGTGTGTCGACAAGTTAAAATATGGTATAGCGAGGAACCTGTATTGCACCCTGGCTCTTGAGTCGAGGTATGAAACGATTATATCTCCCACATCTACCCATTATTGCATGGGTGTAAAGCTTTGCCACTCGAAGGTCCTGAGCATCTATCCATGGCTTATGGCCTGAACCATTATAAATTGGACAAGCCTCTACGGGACGCCTTAAAATACTTCCTAGATAGAAAGCCAGATCTGACTGGTCTGGGAGAATACGCTGGCCGAACCCTTTATGAGGTAGCATATCGTGTGGATCTCCAGAGCCAGCCGCGCCACATAATGTGGGATGTCCGGGGTAACAGGGTCGATGTATCCTGGCTTGATCCAATGGAGAGACTGGTGGTCTCTGAACTCTTGGAAACGTATGGTGTCAACCAGTATCCCTTTAATGGTGGAAGTTGGCATGAACACTATGCTGGGATTAACCTCATAGGTGACCCGGGGATCTCGTGTATACTAACTATAACCATCCAGACTGCCTACGCGCTCCATAAGTATGGGAGTGGTGATATACGACGTTATTATAGGAACCTTGCTGGACTCGAGAAGCCGTTAATGCTGGGAGCTACATGGTTTACAGAGATACAAGGAGGAAGCGACCTGGGGGCAAACACTACGGTAGCAGAACGAAGGGGGGATAAGTGGGTACTTAATGGGTACAAATATTTCTCAAGCGGTGCCGGCATCGCGGATATAGCGCTTACAACGGCACATCCAAAGGGAGGCAGGCCAGGCGCGAAGGGGTTGGCCCTATTCGCCGTGCAAAGGTTCCGTGGAGACGGTGAACTCAACTTCTATGTGAGGAGGCTTAAGGATAAGAGTGGAACCGTTGCTGTACCGACTGGTGAGGTAGAGTTCATCGATACAGAGGCCTACCTTATAGGTGACGCGGAGAAGGGGATCTATTACACGTTAGAGGATCTCATGGTTTCAAGACTGGCAAACTCCGCTGGTGCCGTCGGAATTTCTAGAAAGGCGTATCTGGAAGCCTTCGGGTATGCAGCATTTCGTGAGGCTTTCGGGAAGAGGATCATAGAGCATCCCCTGGTCAAGAGAGATCTGCTGGAGATGGAGGTTTTAACCGAGGAATCTTTGGTGATGACCCACAAGGCCGTGGACTTGTTCGAGAGAGCTTCCGGGGACACTCCCCCCTATACTAGTAGATACCATTATGCTAGATTGATGACTCACATAGCCAAAAATATCACGGCGGCTAACGCGGCTAGAGTGTCCATGCTCGCAATGGAGCTCTTTGGAGGTATAGGCTTCCTCTCCGAGTATATGATTGAGAGATGGCACAGGGAGGCATTGATCACGCCGATATGGGAAGGCACGAGTAACATCCAAGCACTAGACATGCTAGAGGCGATCTACAAGAAGTCCGCTCACGAGCCCATGTTAGAAGATATGGAAGAACTGGCTAGAAGTGCGTATGATAGAGACACAGCTTTATCAGCCCTCAGGAAGATGCAAGATACGCTTTCAGGCCTAGCCAGGATGACCCCGATGCAAGCCGAGTTTAATGCCAAGTATATACTAGAAGATCTAGGGCATGCATCCTCGGTTATACTCTTAGAAGCAATGGCCGCGCATCTTGGAGACGATTATTATCATCACATTGCCAGACTTATCCACGATTATGTGCTACCCAGAAAACCGATGGACCATCCTGGCGATGATACATTAGAAAGGATCATAACATTAGATGGCAATCTAGAATACTAGGGAGCGGTGGTTCTACAAGTGAAGAAAATAGGAATCATTGGGGGTTTAAGCCCCGAATCAACACTACTATATTACAAGTACATCATTGAAGAGTACCGGAGGAGAAGTAGAAACGAGTACTATCCTATAATTATCATTTACAGCGTGAACTTCGGGCGTTTCGCAGATTATATGAGATCCGGGAAACACGAAAAGGCTTACTATGTTCTAGAAGAGGCTCTTCAAGCACTAGAAAACGCCGGGGCCGATATAGCCCTTATAGCTGCTAATACCCCACACGTGTTCTACGAGCAACTGAAGGAACGAGCGAGAATCGGGCTCATCAGTATAATTGATGCGTTGGCCGAGAGGCTCCTAGCGGACGGCGTCGAGCGCGTTGGACTGCTTGGAACGAAGTATACCCTGTCCCATGGCTTTTACAGGGATGCCCTAGCACGATATGGCATAGAAACTATAGTTCCTGAACCCCATGAAATCGAGCTTGTCAACGAGATAATATTTCGAGAACTGACGCGGGGGGTGATCTCTGAAGCTTCTAGAGAGAAGCTCACGGGTATTGTTATGAGGCTTGTAGAGAAAGGGGCTCAGGGTGTGGCCTTGGCTTGCACAGAGTTGCCCATGATTCTGCGTGGGGAGGTGGGCGGGGCTAAGCTTTATGATACGACGAGGATCCATGTACTGAAAGTCTTAGATTTAGCTTTCCAAGGCTAGCTTCTCGCCGCCAATTTTTATACTATTTTGCTTTATGTAATTTTATAATATCACATAACGCCGGGTACTTACACGTAAATAGAAGCTGATAAAAACCTAGTCCCAAAATTCATCTTCTAAGATGTATAGGAGGTGGAGAGTGATGGAGCGGGACTGTCTAAGATCATCCTAATCTATTCGGATATCGAAACAGCTTCGAAGCTAGCACTGATCCCTATACGTCTCGTAAAGCCTCATGAGCAAGTTATGCAAGTCCACGTAAATGAGATCCTGCGTTCAATGGAATACCGGGGGTTCTGGGGACCACCTATACTCGTAGAGAACAAACACTACATTATATTAGACGGGCACCACAGGGTCAAAGCACTAGAAAAACTTAATGCAAAATGGGTACCAGCTCTATTAGTGGACTATTGGGACCCAAGAATCCAACTGGATTCCTGGAGGCCGGGTGTAAAGGTTTCTAAGAAGGAAGTTATAAAGAGGGGTTTACACGGTTTTTTGTATCCGCACAAAACAACTAGACATAAGGTGAATATCCTGCTCCCCATAATTAAAGCTCCACTAGAAATACTAAGAAATAGAAATCCTGTAGGAGGTGTAATGGTTGAGAAGGTGCACGTTAAAAAACATATTTGATGTTAAGCCCCCGCGGCAACCCAGTATTGAGGATATACTCGAAACTGCGAGGAAAGTGCTGAGAAAGCGAGAACTTGAACTCGCGGATCTATATCAAAGAGAAGATTTACTTTACTGGGTTTCAATGTTCCTCGGGTTCTCCAAAATACCTGTAGGTGATTGTGAAAAAGAAAGGTTCTCCCTGGAAGAACTGGGCTACTACGATCTTGTCGAATATGACAACTATCATGTAGCCAAGGAACCCTGGGAAATAGTGTTTGCCGCAAAGCCTACCCCCCTTGTAAAACTCAGGGTGTTCAATAGACGTGTGCCAAGGATCTGGGCTAAACTAGAATGGTATAACCCGTTTAGTCTGAGCATCAAAGACCGGGTGGCGAGGCAAATGATGTATTTAGCGGTAAAAACCGGGCTTCTCGATGAGGGACGCGGTATAGTTGAAGCGTCATCCTCTAACACCGGTATAGCATTGGCAGCACTCTCTGCAATATTAGGGATGCGTGCAAAAATATTGATTCCCCGGTTCGCACCCATCGAAAACGAGAACATATTAAGGTTACTTGGAGCAGACGTCGAGAGAATGGAGTTCGGTGTAACTACTGAAATCCTAGACCAGGTTCAAGAATACGTTGCCTCAGAGAATCTCTTCAACCCAGACCAATTCCATAACGATGCTAATCTTTTAGCGCATATGAGGTATACAGCACGGGAGCTATTACTACAATTAGAGTATGTTGGGGTAAAGCCGGATGCTGCGATACTACCTTCGGGGACGAGTGGTACAGCATCGGCGACGTCATTCGTACTCTCTAACTACTACGGCGATATAGACGTGTTCGTGGTGACACCTGCGAAAGACGAGGTTATAGAAGGTATCCGAAGACTCGAAACTGGGGTCAAATGGTTGGACAAAGTTGGAGTTAACTATAATGTAATAGAGGTAACCCGCAGGGAAGCCATAGAAGGGATAAAGATAGCTGCAAGATTAAACGGGATAGTCCCGGGGGTAAGTGGAGGGGCACTAATCGCAGCTATTAGAAAGCTGTGGAAGGAGAGGGAAGGCGATCCTGGTTATAGGGATATTGTTACTGTTATCCCGGATACAGGGTTCAAATACCCCAAAGCTATAGGGGCGGCGCTTGATGACGCCTAACTAATCTATTTCTATACAAGGCAACATGGCATTTTTGAGATGTCCCTATAAAACGCTAGAGCCGTGTATTTCACTATCTCGGAAACCGTGGGGAACACGTGTATAGTGTCTATGATATCATCTATGGTCATGCCGGCCCTGATCGCAAGTGTTGCTTCATGTATAATTTCTGAGGCGTAAGGAGAAACAATATGGAAACCTACTATACGCTTGTTCCTTGGGTCGATAACCATCTTTGCGAAACCTTCTTCCCTACCAAGTATTTTCGCCTTAGGCAGTTCTCTTAGCTTAACTAGTCTACATGCACATGCACCTATTTTCTTGGAAAGTTCCTCCTCGGTCAAACCCACCCTAGCATATTCGGGATCTGTGAACACTGCTCGTGGTATAATGGTATAATCTATCTTGTATCTGCCTCCTAACGCGTTTAATGCAGCGGTATAGCCCTCCTTGGCAGCCACGGGTTCCAGCATGAAGCCATTTATGCAATCCCCGGCAGCGTACACGTGTTCGGAGGCTCTGAGGTATTCATCCACAACAATGTATCCATCAGATGAGATTTTTACACCAGCTTTTTCCGGCGAGAGGTATTCAAGCCTGGGTTTCCTACCTGTTGCTAGGTAGATGTAGTCGGCTTCCACAGACAAGCTGTCTCCATCATGCTCGAAGTACACCGATACATCCGATTCCCCAGCCTCGACACGGTTTATCTTAGTGCCGGTATACACCTTCACTCCATCATTCTCCAGTACCTGTTTGAGGATCGTGCCTACTTCTGGTTCTTCTAGGGGTAAGAGCCTGGGACTACGCTGTATTAAAGTAGTATCTACCCCTCCCCTAGCCATTATCTGGGCTATCTCGACACCTTGTGCCCTACCACCAATTATCACAATTTTCTCGATACCTGGTGGGTCGCTGAAGAGTTTCTCGTTATCGAGTAGATACTTGCTTGCTTTTTGAATGCCTGGAATTGGTGGTATCCAAGTCTTACCTCCCACGGCTATGACTGCTTTTTCGAACTTTATTTCCCTGCCCCCAACTTCAATTGTTTGCTTTCCAGCGAATCTTGCTCTTCCCTGAATATAATCAATCCCTAGTTTGTCCAGAAGGGACTCGTATTTTTCCCCTCGCAACATCGTGGAAACATTTACCGCTTGTTTTACCAAATCTTGGATTTGCAACTGGTTTCCGTGTAGCCGGGTTTCAGCTAGTTTATAAAGAAGCGTTTTCGTTGGTACGCAACCATAGTTTACGCATGTACCTCCGAGAGGTCCATCGCTTATCAGCAGTACATCTGCGCCGGCATCGGCTGCAGCGATAACTGCTGAGAAGCCGGCAGCGCCACCCCCTATTACTACTAGTTGATATGTTGTTTTCATTGAGTGTCAACACCTAGCAGAACCTTGTTAGTTTTGCCAGTTTTATTATCTTCTACTTACTGTTTTTCCTGCTTTCTTATTTGTAGACATGTAATTTTATATTATCTAGGATTTCATAAAAGATTAGTATTAGTAAAAATATATTAAAAAGATATTTAATGTTTGAAATACAATAGTATACATAGGTGTCTCATACTGTGAAGAATTCAAAAAATAAACCCCGCAAGCCTGCCAACCTTATAAACCTTGGCAATGCGCCTCCCGGCTCCTGGGCCGCCATAATAGACAATCAACTCTTAGCATGGGCTCAAACCTTACCAGAGCTAAGACAGCTCATGTCGGATAAAGGGTATAACAGGGACGCGTATGCTATAATCAAAATTCCTAGTTCTTGTGTAGCAGTCATACTCATATAATCCAGCCTAATAAAAAGGTGAACATATTGGCATCAAAATATAGGGAAAAAGAATATAACTATATATATTGTAGAGAACAGTACTATCCATACATACCGATAACCATCCACGGAAAGAAAAAAGGCATCTTCTACGCTTTAGTAGACAGCGGAGCGTCGATGAGCCTCTTCCACTCCTCTATAGCCGAAGATCTAGGAATAGCGTTAGAGGACTCAGAGAAGGTCATACTGATCGGTATTTGCGGGGTACTAGAGAGTATCCAAGCATATTTGAAAGATAAAGTACAAGTCTCCTTGGAAGGACTTGGAACCTTTTCAATGCCTGTAGCATTTACCGATCACGAGTTTCAAGACACATTAATCATTGGCAGGGAAGGCTTTTTCGAGAATTTCGAGATTACATTCCGTGAGTGGGAAAAGAAGTTAAGCCTAACTCCAAGGAGGAACCTAATCTAACCCTGGCATTGCCCTTGTTTCAGCCTTCTCACAACATCATCGACCAGGTATGGAGCGTCGTCCTCCTCCAATCCCTGTTCACGCAATATACTCTTAGCTTTTTCCACGGCTTCGCCTATGCTAGCCGACTTTCTTACTATTTCGGTTATCTTTTCTATCAGGTTAACCCTCTTCTCCGCGTATTCCCTTAATTCACCTCTTGCAAACTCTATTTTCTCACGCTTCCATCCAGTTGGGGTCAGATATACCCTATATACGGGGCCTGGACGTCTCGTTCTACCTAGATACATTAGAGGCCTATAAGTTTCGAGACCCCACATACCGTTCCGGAAATCGTCTATAGCGTAGACAGCCATAGCCTCGCCGATGAATATATCATGGTCGCCAGCATTCACTATCTTCGATAGCTTCAATTCGACAGCAGCGGAAGACTCGGCGACTATTGGTGCACCTAGAACCTCTCCTTCGACAATATTGAAGCCAGCATTTTCAATTTTATCAGGCAAGAAACGCTCAGACACGTCGCCAAGGTAAGGCATCTTGTTTACAAACTTGAAATCAAGTAGGTTAAATGCAAAAACTCGGCTCCTTTCTATAAGTTTATATGTATATCTCTCAGGAGCTATGGCGACTGACAGTGTTGGCGGATGGAATGAGGATTGCATCCACCAAGCAGCGAGCATGCCGCCAACCCTGCCATCATGCTTCGCTGTTACTAGTACAGGAGTCACCGGATATAGTACCCTCTCTAGGACATTCAATCCCAACCTTCTAAGTCCCATTGACTGGTCACCTCCAAAACACGGAAAAGTATAGGACTCTACCATGATGACCTCAAGGGATATGGTGTTAGAGCACCAAAAATAAAACATATACTCGTAAACCTACAGTGCAGGGTGGTCAAGGTTTGACGATACTGGAATGGTGCCAGATATACAGGAACTGGATTACACTTCTAACAGGGTATCAAACTGTGATCGACTGCAAACCAGAACCTTCCGGTCAGCCATCAAGCGTTATAGCCGAGCTATACGACTTGCTAGCCACGTATGTAGAGCCAAGCACGAAACTACCTCGTCCCAACCCCCAGTCACCAGAAGTTATCGGGCAAAGATACGTAGTCTACAAATCTATAGGGGGCTCCTGGAAAGACCCTATCTACGAGGTACGCGCCGTTATAGACAAGGAAAGTGGGGCCATCATATGGGCTGGCGGAGTATACAAGCACATGATCCCGGGAACACCGGAGATGCCCACAGTGCAACCAAGTTTACCAGAGCCTCCCGAAAACATTGATCCTCCGAGCAAACCTAGAGGACAGAAAATCATACCAAATCTAGTTGTATATACTGCAGAAGGTATCATACCAGAAAAGAAAGAGCCTAGCATAAAAACAGGATATTTCGGCCCTTCAGGGCCCCGATACACGGGTATGATAGAGCCGCGTCGGGATCAGTGGATAGAGTCAACACAAGATTTTCACTGTGTCACGGGATGGAGTGTCGAGGAGTTACAATGGAAAGGCATACCGCTCCCCGATCTTCTAGCCCAGACCGGTCTCAGGGGGGAATGGATCCTGGTTATAAGTAGTGGTGGATACGCCACCATATTCCCTTATGACGAACGTGTCATTGAAAACGGAATCCTAGTTACAGGAATGGGGGAGGATCCTCTACCTAAAGAACACGGTGGCCCATATAGACTCGTATTACCGAGGCTTTACGGTTGGAAGAGTCTGAAGTGGGTAGAAACGATACTTGTTGGCGACGTCTATCTTGACGGGTACTGGGAAGCCCGAGGTTATCATTGGAGAGGACTTGTAGTTTTAGACGAACGTTTCAAAAGATATATAAACAGTTAGAGTGTCATCCAAGTTATTTTAAATCACTATTGTATTTCGTTAGCTCCTACTATTTGAGATCTATAAATTTTATAGAATAAAATGTTGAATCATAAGTTTCTTAGTACAGCTTTAACTTTTGCATAGGCTTTCGTTTCTTCGAGTTTTTGTAGTGAGCCAAACGCGTTTTCCAGGGAAGGATCATATGGTACGTATAATCCTTCTCCAGGTTCTTTACCTATGCCGTGGGGATCGTTATAGATTAGTACAACGTTCTTGAACCCCAGATCTTTCAATAACTTCACATACCTCTCCGTACTATCTACAGAAAGTTTCGATGGAGTGGAAACCACGAGTATCTGGGTATTATCTCCTATTACATTATTCAGTAGGTCAAGAAGAACATCGCTAAGTCCTGGAGGGACGTCTATAACTATGTTTTCATATCCTCTATAGTCTAGCGCGCCTAGCATTTCTCTTACCGCATCGACAGCTTCTGATCCCCTCAGAGGGGCTGGTTTGTTCTGCGTAAATGGAACTATACCTATGTATCCTAACCCATCAAGTTTTATCGGTTCTATCCCCTTCTCTTCACCAACCCATGTCTTTGGGGAGACGCCTATTACTACGTGAAGGTTAGGATCGGAAACATCGGCGTCGATGGTGAGGGTTGCTCCCTTCTCCTTCGAGAGTGCCAGTGCAAGCAATGCTGATAATGTGGTTTTCCCTACGCCCCCCTTGGCTGCTGTGACAAGGATTACCTTTCTCTTGGAAAGTTCTGCTTTTATTCTAGCTAGCCTCGGATCTAGAAGCCCGCTCATTGTTCTTCCACCTCGAATGAGATCTTGACACCTCTACCCTTGAGTATCGAGAAGTCGGGTGAACCGCAACGTGGGCATTTTACATAGGCATGAACCGATTCAGGCACAAAATGGATGGCTTCTCTTTCGAAATCCGTTAGATGTACATCTTTGAGTTTCCACGTTAAACCGCATCGTCTACACCTGAAAAGAGCCTCTTCTGTTTCATAGCTTATTTTAACCGAAGGAGCGACTTCACGTATCATCATTTTGAGGTATTGGTCTAGTATATCCTTGTCTATATTCTGCAACTCTCCAAGGACTATCCTAATAGAAGAAACTTTAGTCCTCTTAAGATTTCGCTCTACCTCGCGTACGATCGCTTCAGCTATCGCCCACTCATGCATAGTGACACACCCAACGCCACTTCCATCTCTAATTATGGACTTGAATGTAGCTTTTAAGTGAGGTTATTGTGGAATGGGGGAACTAAGGTATAGAAAGTGTTTTTACTTCTTTTGTCTGGACACCCCCATTATTACCCTGCAAACCGCCACATAGGATGCTATCATTAGTAGGCGTATTATGTCGTAGAGGCGTCCACCTATAACCGCGGCGGCACGGGAATTAGCGTTTACCATAAGGTCTTCGGAAAGCTTCCGGGCTATGTGGAGTTGCTGGTAGAGTTCGGACAGCTTGGATACACTAGGGCTTGCCAGGACCCGGAAAAGGAGGTTGCCTACTTTTTCGATTCCATTTATCATGTTTTCTAGTTTCCCCGCGTCTTCTTCCGGGATGGGCTCGTTCACTAGTTTATCCACCATATTAACTAGTTCTTGGAGAAGATCTATTGCAAAGCCAGAGTAGCTCGTCGAAAGTGTGACCTGGTAGTTCTCTATTCCCCCTTTCTCGGAGTATCGAGAGGCAAGCTGCCGCAATACGATATAATGCGTTCGAAGGAACTGGTTTCTCAAAACGCTGTTCTTTTCAGATACGTTCTCGGCCTTTCCCTTCAAAGCATCTAGGAGTAGATGAGTAGTCTTACTAACGATTACGGAAAGTGATTTGAGTAGTTTTGGTATGTCTATACGCGACTGGTCGAGCAGTATCTCTATTTTAGCAGATGTATCCTCGAGTGAGTCGATCATGTGGAGCCCCATTAAGTTGAATTGTCTAGTCCTAGCATCTTCTCTCGACTCTATAGAGGGGAATAAGACTTCCGCATCGCTCACCGGGGAGAGGTAGATACAAAGTGGTACGGAAGCTGCTAGTTTGTCAGGTATCTTGGTTAGATCTAATCGTATGGGGTTTTGTGTACTCCCATCTAGGGGTTTGATCCGTATGCTTTCGCCCTCATCGATAAGCATTACCCGGCTCCCGGGTAGTAAGCCTAGCCTTTTCGCCCATTCTTTGGGCAATGTAACTACGAGGCTACTACTTCCTATCCTCTGTATCTTCCTGAGCTCTATCTCCATATTTCATCGACCGTCCCATAGTTCCGATAGGCAACCCACTAGACCTTTCAATGTGTGTGGGTACGCTTCACAAGATATTTTATATCCCAAGTTTTTTATTGTTTTACTTGTAGAAGGTCCTATCGATATTATTTCACCGGTCAACCCGATAGATAAAGCTTTCTCAGCGATCTTAGGGCTGGTGAGTAAGAGGAAATCTGGCTTTATACCTTTCGCCTTTTCAGCGTTTTCGGGAGAGAACACTGTGACGTAAGAATAAACCTCTACGTATCGAATATTGTTTTCCGCGAGTATTACCGGGAGTTCCCGAAGAGAATCCGGGCTCCTTATTCCTATAGCATTCTTAACCCCGACATCCACGATTAACCGTGCAAGATCGTTACCAGTATATTGGCGTGGAATGCTAGGATACTTCCCAAGATACTCCCTTACCATGGAACCTGTCGTCGGGCCGATCGCGAATATCTCTACTCGCATAACCAGATCCCTTAGCCTGGTAAATAATCCTTCCTCACGTGCTGTTAATGCTAGCGACCTCGGTGAACGCGGGCTAGTAAAGATGAGGGCTTCTACCCAGTTGCTAAGTTCTAAGATCACCCGCACCGCCCCTGGGACAGGTTTAACACGGAATAAAGGTATCCACACTGTCCTACAGGGCCCCAGCTTTGGAGGAGGGCTATCGGGACCAAGTATCAGTGCAGTGCATTCTCGTGATGAATTCTCCACTTAACAGCACCTCCAAGATATATGAGCAACGGGGGGCTGGCCCTGATGTTGGCTGACGATAATTCTTCAACAGTGCCCATGGTTATTCTAGACTCGGGTGTTGTAGCATTTTCTATTAGAGCCACAGGAAAACTGTCTCCCACCGTTTCTCTCACGATGCCTAGTATCCTGTAGAGTTTCCGTGCCCCCATAAGTATAACTAGACTATCCGTGGCTTGGAGTATATACTTGAGACGGTCACTTCCTATTATTTGGTCTCCCACGACAGTTCCGGTGGCGACGGAGAATATCCTACTATACCCCCTCGAGCCAAGGGGGAGAAGATACTCCGAGCTGGCCCCTATAAAGCTGGGTATACCTGGGATAACTTCACAGGGAATCATATGCGTGCGTACGTAAACGCATTCTTCATCACCACGGCCATATATCAGAGGGTCACCACCCTTCAGCCGGGCGACTATGAGTCCCTGGGAGGCTTTCTTTACAAGGAGTTCGTTTATCTCGTCTTGGGACATCGCATGGCGTCTCGGCTGTTTCCCAGCATAAACCAGTTCGGCCCCGGTCTTGGCATAATTTAACAGTTCCCGTGGGACCAACCGGTCATATACGACCACGTCGGCCTGGCTGAGAACTCGTACACCTTTTAGTGTTATTAGCTCCGGGTCTCCGGGACCGGCGCCGACTAGGTAGACTTTACCACCAGGGGACACTTTTCACGGCCTCCGCAGCCCTAACTCCAACCTCCACGGGATCTTTGCCTTTTACGTTGAACCATTCTCCTCTGCCGTCGATAGAGAAAGTGGCTGCTATAAACTGTACTAATCCATTTTCATAGAACGCTATGCCTCCTACGGGCTTCGCGCATCCAGCTGCTAGTGTTTCGAGGAATATTCTTTCAGCGATTGTTTCCTTGTGTGTTTTCTCATGGGTAGCTTCTCCTAGGCGGCGGGATATGCTTGTCTCTAAGGGCCCGACGATGGCTATAGTGCCTTGGCCGGGCGCTGGTGTGAACGGTTGGATTGGCAATACGAGGTAGGGTCTGTCAATACTTAATCTCTCGAGCCCTGCCCGCGCGGTTATCAGGTATTGTGCATGTCCACTATCTAGTTTCCTTAGCCTCGTGTCTATGTTCCCTCTTATCCAAGTAGTTTCAACCTGCGAGTTTACATGGAGTATAGCGTATTTTCTTCGGGGAGATCCAGCTGCGATTAACGTGCCGGGCGGGAGTTTCTCGGGTGGAAGTAGAGGGTTTGCCTTGGCGGGTACTAGTATATCCTCTACCGGACCTCGAGGAGGAACAGCGAGTATTCCAAGACCGTTTGGTAATGTGCTTGGTAGGTCTTTTAGGCTATGAACAGCTATGTCTGCCTTACCTTCCAATACCAGTTTATCTACTTCTCGCTCGAATAACCCTTTGCCCCCTATCTCATGTAGGGGTTTGTCCTTGATTGTGTCTCCTCGGGTGCGTGTGGGTACTATCTCGTAGGTTAATCCTCCAATCTTTTTACTAATGTATTCCATGGCAATCTTAACTTGTGTGAGGCTGAGCTTTGAGGGGCGGGCGGCTACTCTAAGTTTCATCTATACCACCCGCCTCAAAGCTTTAGGAAATGCTTGTTTGAAGAGTTCTATTTCTCTGTCCCCGTGGACGATGCTTGTGAACAAGGCTTCCAATTGGCTTGGCGCTATTAGTACCTTTTCTTTGAGTAGTTCCTCGTGTATTTTCAGGTAGATCTTCTTATTTGCTTGCTTAACATCTGTTGGGGATTCTACGTTATCTACTCCTATATAGAACTGGACCATTGACTCAACCCTAACGACAGTGTATTTGTCGAATTTCCTTGACAGTTCATCGTCTATTACCTCAGCTAACGCTTTGCCCGTCTCTGAGGCTTGGGTAAGTCCTTCGGATTCTAGTACTTGGATGGTTGCGTAGCCGGCTGCCATTGAGACAGGGTGTCCGTTGAATGTGCCTGCGTTAAAGACTGATCCTGTTGGCGTTAGTAGGTTCATTATCTCCTTTTCGCCGGCGACCGCACCAACCGGGAAACCGCCGCCTATTATTTTCCCGAGGGTTACAAGGTCAGCTTTTATGCCGAAGTATTGTTGAGCACCGCCTAGTGATAGGCGGAACCCCGTTATTACCTCGTCTAATATTAGTAGGCTTCCGTGTTTTCTCGTTAACCGTCTGAGCGCGGTAAGGAATTCTTTCTTTGGTGGGACAACTCCATAGTTTCCTAGTACTGGTTCTACTATTACCGCGGCTATCTCGTTTCCTTCGTGTTCGAAGAGTTCTTCTAGTTTTGCTGGGTCGTTGTACTGGGCTACGAGTGTTAGTTTTGCGACTTCTTGTGGTATTCCTTTACTGGTGGGTATGCCTAGGTGGCCGGCCGCGCTCCCGGATTTTACTAGGACTTGATCGTGGGCTCCGTGGTAGCAACCTTCGAATTTCACAATTTTATTTCTACCAGTGTAGCCTCTCGCAAGCCTAATCGCCAGCATGGTTGCCTCCGTGCCACTATTCACAAAACGGATCAATCCTCCTGGGTATATGTGGGATAACACCTTTTCCGCATGTCGCACTTCTAACTCTGTAAGAGCACCATAAAGCCAGCCTTCCTCGATCACCTCCTTCACAGCTCTAAGAACCGCGGGATGTCTATGACCTAGGATGAGTGGCCCATACCCTAGAACGTGATCCAATAGTTTGCCATGTTCAAGGTCTACGAGATATGGTCCCTCACCGCCCACGGCTACAAGTGGTGTAGGCTTGTAGAAGGCTCTTACAGGACTGTTCACGCCACCTACTAGCAGATTTGACGCCCTTTCAAGAACACTCTTCTTGTCTAGCATTAATCCTACACCTCCACGAGAAGCCTGGCGGCCTCCAGTGCATGATATGTAATTATAATATCTGCACCAGCTCTTCGAATACTCGTGAGGATTTCCAGCATAAGTGCTTTTTTATCGGCGAACCCTGAACGAGACATTAGTTCGACCATCATGTATTCTCCGCTGACATTGTAAGCTGCTAGAGGGATGTAAGGAAACTCCTTTTTCACCAAACTTATTATGTCTAGATACGCTAGGGCTGGTTTAACCATAACTATATCCGCCCCTTCCTTAATATCGAGTGCTACCTCTACGAGCGCGTCGCGGGCGTTCCGAAAGTCGGCCTGGTAGGATCTCCTGTCACCCCATTTGGGGGCTGATTCTAGGACGTCTCGGAATGGCCCGTAGAAGTTGCTGGCGAATTTCGCTGAGTAAGCCATTATTGAGATGTCAGAGTAGCCGTTGGAGTCTAGGGCCTCACGTATGGCGTTAACCTGTCCGTCCATCATGCCGCTAGGCGCGATAATGTCGGAACCAGCCTCTGCCTGGCTTACCGCTATTTTCTGATAGAGCTTGAGCGTGGAATCGTTGTCTACACAGTACCCTATTCTACACTTTCCGGGTACGCCACAGTGTCCGCTCGAGTGGTAGCTGCATATACAGAGATCTGTGGCTATTACGGGCTCGTACCCTAGTTCGCTACGTATATTTCTCAGTGCAGATTGTACTGGTCCATCAGAGGCGTAGGCCCTACTAGCTAGGTCATCTTTATGAGAAGGACGCCCGAAGAGGATGAAACTCTTAACCCCTAGTTCGAGCGATTGTTGTATGGACTTGATTAGTTCCGGGCTGTTGGGCGGATAATAATAATGTCCTGGAAGGCTTTCGATGGGACTAGGTTTTTCGTGATGCTCGGACACGAAAATTGGTAGCATGAACATGTTTGGGTGTAACCTGGCTTCTGCTACAAGATCCCTTAGACCGGGAAGGAGTCTAAGCCTTCTAGGCCTGTTTATGGGAAATCCTGGAAGAACCGTTTGAGCCATTATCACCACCCCCCAGAAGTTTTTGGTAATAAGACTTCTCGAGGATTTGGATGAGATCTTCTATTCTCCAGGCACGGGAAGCCCCTTCACGGAGTCCCACTATGAGTGGATGGAGGAGTTTCTTGGAGTAAGAAGAAAGTAGCCTGTCAATATTGCTACAACTGTTTGCCTTGGCGAGCTCTTTTTCTGCCAGGCGTTGCGAGTATTCCAGCATGATTTTTAGGAGACTGGATATCTTTCTCTCCCTAACTCTTACTATGAGCTTCTCTAGTTCTTCCTCTATGATTTCCTCCGCGCTTCCTACCCATTTCTCTCGTTCCTTTATAACATTAGATACTATATCCTCGAGTTCTTCTATAGTATACACGTTATCCCCTTTTACAGCCGGCGGAACCGAGAGATCCACTACTATCCTAGCTTTCAAAGGCACATTTTCTAATCCAAACGGATCGTTAACCGCTACAAAGATCACGTCGTAGCCGGTAGCGTTTACTAGTTCGGATCGCGGCTTTGATTTTACACCCGGACATATTCTGCTCGTGTCCTGGAACGCCTTATCGGGATTTCGGGTATATAGCGTAATATTTGAAGGTGCAAAATCATTACACACGATCCGGAGGATTCTCAGGCCCGCTTCGCCAGCCCCTATTACTGCTACTCTTTTACCGTCTAGGCTACCTATTTTTGATACTGCATAGAAAACTGCGGCTGACGGATAACTCGCGTGACCCCTTGAGATACCTGTCTCACTCCTTACCCGCTTACCAGTTATGATGGCGTGGTGAAATATTGTATTTAGTAGAAAGCTCGAGCGTCCTTGGAGTCGGGATTCTCTCCAAGCTTCGCGTACCTGCCCTAGTATTTCGGGTTCTCCAAGGATCCTACTTTCTAGCCCCGACGCGATTCTGAAGAGGCGTTTTGCAACCTTGATACCTTTCAATGTGCGGGGCTTGACTCCTTTCTCCTTAAAGAGGTTTTTTATATCGTATACTAGCCGGTCGGTCGGTTTGTGAATATAAACTTCAAACCTGTTACACGTTGATAAAACTACTATTCCCTGCGCTGTCATCCCTAACCTGTATATTTCTTCCTTAAGATCGGAAAGTCTCCCAATAGTTTCAAGACTTACCTCTTTATGCGACACATATATAGCGATAAGTTTTTCCCAAGGATCCTCGATTAGCCCGTTGTCAGTCAATGTATCTTCTCCTATTGAAACGGTAACAGGATAACAAGTTATTTAACCAATAATACTTCTGATTACATAAACATAGCACTGCCATAATTATCCATAAGTACAAAGACTCTTATTCCTAGTCCCCTGTTATACGGCGTATGGGGCGTGCTATGTCTAAGACCAATATATTACTAGTACACCACAAGCCTGGACAACCTAGAACCTATAAGCTCCTAATAGATTTCGTATCCACAGTATCTAAACTAACATACTCGTCGTTTATACCCGTGGAAATCGAAAGAATAGAAGAGGTCAAAAACTGGGATGGACCGGTTATCGCGCTTTTCACATTACGTGGTGGACACTACTACGCTGTAGAGGAAAAATTTCCCGGCAGAACCTGTGGGCCAGTCCCGACCGGAGTAATCGCAGCTCACTTCGCGAGGGAGTACAAAACAGCGGCAGCCAAGAAAATTATACTTGCATTTTACAAAGCGTATAGATTTCCCGAGGAACGTCGACAAGACGTGGAAAAGCTTGCAAGGCTCCTAAAGGATCTTTTAGGCGCTCACGTTTCTCTTTTTGAATACTCCCACAACGAAGTATCTAAGTGCGATAGAGAAACTATTGTTGCACCGTTAAGTCTGGGTCCGAGTTCGTTAACCCGAAGGTTCGGGAAGGCTGGGTGCCGTGTACTATCTACTCTCCTCGAGGGAGGGGGTGACCTGCTTGCCGGCTGGATCGCTGGATGTATCCACTGTTTTAAGAGCAGCCCCTAGCGCAATTTCATAAGCATCTTCGACGTGTCCTTGTTCTGCGAGTTGATGGACCTTTTCTTCGGCGTCAGCTGCTAGGTTAGCTTTGAATCTAATTTTTGGGTTTGGGACTCGTTCTTTTAGATATTTCTTTACACGGGACATAACGATGAAGAGTGTCTTGTAATAGGAGTCCTCTTCGAGTATCTTGAGTAATCTTTCAAGGGTTCTGCGAGCAGCTACCCCGGTGGCGCCTAGGCTGGTTGTGGCAATGTATAATCCATAACTTGTTTTTCCTCGGTAGGGAACAATTACATTGCCTTCTAACGCGTTTACAGCGTTGTTGACCAGTTTACCTTTCTCGGTCGCTTTCCGCGAAACAATCCTCGCTAACTCTTCATCATCTACAGCTATAACTATAATATCAACATTTTGGAGCATCTTATCGAGATCCGCGTAACGGAGGTCTATCTGGTATAACTTTACCTTTCCTTGCCGCTCCATTTCTTTTAGTTCACTCGAAAATTCTATTGCAAACACTTGCACCTCGGCCCCAGCATTTGAGAAGAGCCTTGCACGTCTGGCCGCCACGCTTCCTCCGCCAAAGATCTTTACCCGAAGACCGGTTGGTTTGATATACAATGGTATCCATTCGTTAGACATCCCATTTCACCCCCAAGGAGTTAGGGTCAATAAAACAGGATGGATCGTCGCCCCAAAAGTCTCCAGAGACCGATAAAGCCCTATTACGACTGCCTCCACCACATACCTTTCTGAAGGGGCATCGTGAACATTTGGGCCCTCGTAACCGTGAAGCAGTATCTAAGAACGGGCGTAAATGCGGGTTATCCAAGGTAAGTATCTCAGAGAGTTTCTGTCTTCGAAGATCACCTATTACGACATAGTCGATGAATTGGCAGGGACGCACGGTCCCATCGGGGTAGATACTAATTGTCTTCTTCCCACAATCTCCTTGGGCACCTATAAGTTCTAGATATTCCAGAAAGTCTTTCTTGCTCCGCGATAGTTTATCGGCCAGATAGATACCTGCAAAATTCATCCTAACAAGAAGTATCTCCAATACACCTTCAAATTCCCGTGCCTTTGTAATCAGCTTCTCCATAAGTTCGATCATCTGCTGATGGGTTGGTAGATTCTCTACTAACTCCTTTCCCCGACCAACGGTATCTAGCAAGTATATACTAACTCGTTGTAACCCCAGATCTGCCGAGAAATCTATCATTTGGGGAACCTCGTCTACGTTCCAACGTGTTACAGTGACGCGAAGCCCGGTCGGGAGGCCTGCTTCTACACTGTTCTTCATGCCCCGTACAGCTGCCTCCCAAGCACCTTTTGCCCCACGGAATTTGTCATGGATAGAGGGATCCAGGCTGTCCAGACTTACACCCACATAGGTTACTCCGAGTCTAGCTAGTTTTTCAGCGACTTCTCTATCTATTAATGTACCATTAGTTGAGACGCTTGTCTTGGGTTTTCCTTTTCTATGGAAGTATTCTAGGACTTTCCAGAATTTTTCGGAGATTAGGGGTTCACCGCCTGTAAAGACGACTAGAGGTATTCCCTGTTCTATAATTTCTTCCGCGACTCGCAAAACATTGTCAATGCTTAGCTCTGGTTTACCTGGGTTTGGGCTTGCACCTATGTAGCAATGCTCACAATAGAGATTGCATTTGTATGTTATGTTCCAAAAGACGACCGGGCGCAAGTTTGCGGTGAATCGGCTTGGCCTTCCCTTATGGTATCTTCCCTTTATCCTAGTTGATACTGTTCCTTTGCCAGTCACCATGACAGAAAGGGGGATCACGTTCGTATCACCTCACAACTCCAGGTTTCAGATCGGCTAAGCTTCGGATTACAAGGTGGCTTTTTACAGGGCATTGTGAGATGGCTTGCTCTATCGCGTTTGATAGTAGGATCCGATTAACTGCGTGTACCATGAAATAACATGTATGCTTCCATGCACCCTGGGGTATACTAGCCCTCAGAACTACATGTGTAGTAAACGGGAGAGACGATGCACATTTACATAGTTCGTCCTCCCTACCCTCGAGGGGTTCCAAAACCACCATGGCGTTCTCGTGGAAACCAATCTTGTGACCGTCTAGTGCTGCCCCCGGATCGCCTAGGATGCCGGCATCTAGCATTTTCCAAGCCAGGCTTGCGGCTTCGTCTTGTCCGATCCCCATGGCCTTGGCGAACTTCTGATAGGGAGTCTTGGAGAGCTCCAGTTTCCTGAGTAGTTTCAGGTAGCCCGGTTCTACGCCGAATTCTGTGGGGTGAGGCGGGCTCGTCTTTATCATCGAGTAGGGTCCTGAACGTGATATCCCATTCTCAAGATCATATTTCACGCTTAGCTTGTATGTTCGCCTGCTATAAAGGACGAGTCCCTCGATGTTGTATTTCTTGGAGATCGTTTTCGCGTGTTGTACAAGTTCTTCCAGTGTCTTTCTTTTTGTGACTATCCATAGATCATATTTAGGATGGTCTCGCAGGTACACATGCGTTGCATATTTGTCTCTACGATAGTATTCGGCTATTTCATCGTATTTACCATTAGTCTGGTATGCTAGGAGAGCAGCTTTTAGCCCGGTGCTCCGGTAGTTTACGTAAAAACCAATTCTTTTTAGTACACCTAGCCTGTTTAGTTCTTTCAGCCTATCGAGGGCGACGTTAGGTTCTATTCCGAGTTTTTTGGCTATATCAACTATAGGCGAACTTGTACGTGGGAATTCATATTGGAGTCCCATTAAGAGCTGCTTGTCGAGCCTAGATAGAACATTGACTGTCATGCATGATCACCTCGTATTTGTTGAGGAGTTAGAATCTCGGGTGGAAGTGTGCCCGGTGTGTAAGTGCAGGCGGGGTCTTCCTCGTAGGGGTCTCCTGTGTAAGAGTAGGCTCTGGCACGGCTGCCGCCGCATATGTGTTTGAATTCGCATACACCGCATCGTCCCTTTAACCTTGTTCTCAGGGTTGTGAAGAGTGGGGAGTGTCTGTAGATTTCCACTAGATGTTTTTGTTTTACGTTGCCAGCAGATAAGGGGAGGAAACCGCTGGGATACACATTTCCATCGAACGAAATGAAGATTATGCCTCTGGCATCCATGGTTCCAACAGTATGGGCCAAGGGCGGGCTGGTGGGCTCGCCAAGAAGTTCGTGTAGCCTATCAACTAGTCTATGGTACAGTGGGCCTAGCTTCGAGTCTATTT
>WAOQ01000040.1 GCA_015521205.1 Desulfurococcales archaeon | reverse complement strand
CTAAAGGATGAAACCTCACCCAACAAGCCTCCTCAAGCACAAATTGAAACGTAGCCTATACGAGGCGACAGCCACATGCTCCCGCCCAACATGATCTAGAAGCCCGATTCTATCCCTATACAACCCAACGTTATCCACAAAATAAGTCTCTTCCCTATCCACATCTTTCCAAACCGTTATCCTACACTTATTCCTATCATGAACTGAACATGAAAAAGTGTAGAGAACTCTATCATCTCTGGAACCCTCCAAACCCAGTGGTAAACCCTTCAAACCCAAACACTTGTTAAGCCCCGGCCTAAGATACTCTACAATGGTTGAAGGAATATCAATATTCGAAACAAGACGGTCAGGAACACCTGCTTTATCCCCTATAAAGAATATAGAAGTCTTACCAGCCTCCGGCAAAGCCTTATAGCCGTGTCCAATAAAACCAAGCCCCTCCACCAAACCCTGAAACCTAGACGAGACAACGGGAACCTTCTTCAAAGCCCTATAAAGGTTCACAACCTGGCTCTTCAACCAAGACATTACAACCTTGTCACCGTGATCGCCAGTTATGAAAACCAATGAATCCTCCAGCCTATCGACAAGCTCCCCAACCACACTATCCAGATGCTCCAACGCCTTCAGATACTGTTTCCCATCCGAGTAAAGGATATAGTCGAGCAAACGCTTACCACGATAATACCTCGGAATATGAAGACCCCAAAAATGGATCACACCAAAAAACGGCTTAGAAACGTCTCCAACGCGATCAAGTAGCTCTCTAAACCAAACCCCCTCCTCGCTCTCCTTATGATACCTATACTCCCTAAACCGGCTTCGCCAATCCTCACCCATAAGAGGCCCCGTAACCTCAGCCCAAGTATGATACCCAAAACGTTCCAACAGCTCAGTGATAAACGGGAGCCTCCCCGGAACTCTATCCCTAACAGTCCGCACACCAAAACGTATAGCATAATTCCCGGTTAACATACCAACAAAACTAGGCGTGGTCGTCGCAGAAGACGATACAGCATAAGGAAAAAACAATCCCCGCCTACGGAACGAATCAAAACTAGGAGCAAAACCATTATCCATACCGTGCAACAATAAATCCCTAGCCAATGAATCCAGAACAATCACCACAACACTACGATCCTCCAATGGCCTCCACCAGCTAAGCACAGCCAAAATGCCAAATAATAAAATAAATTCCTAAATTAAGAACATTGTTCCGAACCTTCACTTACGGATAAGTGTATAATGTCCAACGCTAAGTCTAGGTATTAGCGTGGAAAATGGGGTCGGGGGCGTAAAACCTTGTTTTCCATAGAGTCCCGGGCGATCGCATATTATACCGTGGTATTTGTGTTGGTCGCGTTGTTCGGCTTTGCAACTCTCTACTTCTCGTCAGGGCTACCCCTCTGGTCTACGTCGGAACGCTTTGTTGACAACTACGTTGCCATACTGGATGTTTTAAATATGACGCTTATAGAGAAGGTTACCTATAATATCCAAGGGTTCATGGGGCACGGCATTGAGACGCATATGCTTTATCGAGACTGGGATAGCCCCTTAACCCTACCCAACACTATGCTCGATAAGCCACATATAGAATTAGTAAAGATCATTTGCCCGGCAGACAGTTTTGGGTATATCATCGATTACCAAGGAAACCCTACACTATTAGAAGGCTCCTCCAACACGTTTCTACCGCCTCCAAACCCAGAGGCCCATACGATAAGTAAGGAGAACCTAGCCGAGATGGCGGGGATAAACGTGGCTGACATCGAAGGGGTACACAACGAGGCGGGCTGCACATTCAAGACCCCCGTCTCCAAAGGCTTGTTCACAGTCGTATACGTTTTCCGCCTCTTACCTCCCATAACAACCGACGGCACATACTCGTACACTTCTATAAACCTGGCTGGAAACGATCATCTATACTACAAGAACTACACCCTCATACTCAAACCCTCAAACCTGGTTGAGAAAGCATATCTAACGCCACCCGCGAAGGAGATCAAAGCTGGGGAACCCATATCGCTGGAAAACCAGTTATACGCTATCAGACTTGACCTCCTACTCAACAACCAGCCCCCAGGAGTAAAATCCACGGGCGATCCCGCCAAAACCTATAGCGAATCAGTATCCAAACTATACACTGCTAAACAAGCAGGAAGATATACGTCCTTGGGAGGAGCTTCCCTACTCGCCCTTATACCAGTGATTGTGGTATTAGCCTGGTATATAGCAGGCAGAGACAAGATTGAACGCCCGCCGGGGATGGTGCTTGAACCGCCTAAACAGATAAAGCCATGGCAAGCTGCCGCGCTCTCGAGTATAAACCTAACTCCCGGCCCAAGAGGTTTCGTAGCAACAGTCCTAGACCTGATCAGGAGGAACATACTAGAGTATGATCCAGAAACAAACCGTGTCAGACCAGTACCTCCAGACGAGAAGATGGATTCTGGAAAAGAGAAACTCGACTTCTACGAAAAAGGCGCCATCAGGTTTATCGAGATGTATGATGAACAAGGCTTATTCAAAAAGAAGCCATCACGGATAGGGAGGCTACCCCTCGAAATGAGACAACTCGTTAGAGACCTCGAAAAACTTGCAAGAGAGGAAATGGATAAGCTAGCACAGAAGACAGGTGCATACAAAAAACTCATAATACTAACCATCCTAGCCGGGCTAGCGGTCATAGCTGTTGGCGTATATACGCGTATAAACGCTGGAGCACCCCTAATGACAACATCTATGGCTACAATAATAATAGGTATCCTCTTTCTAGTCGATACATTCATACTATACCTGATGCCCACATGGATATTGGGACGCCTCAAACCAGAGTATAGGGAACAATTGGCAAAGCTTGAAGCCTACAAACGCTTCCTCGGCAATCTTACTTCGAGCGGGCCTAACATTCTTCCACCGCCCCAGCTCGCCACTATGCACCTAACATATGCAGTGGCATTAGGCTTTAGCAAGAAGAAAATCAAACTTATAGCACAAACACTAGGAATAGTATCGTTCCTCTATCTCTATAATTATGTCCACAGGTACATAGGGAGGAGATACTGGGCGGCAAGGAGTAGAGGTAGCAGAAGCGGAGGCGGAGGATTCGGCGGCGGGGGAGCTGGGGCACGATAATCCCCGGCTTCCCCCTGTCCAGCGGGAGAGATCAAAAAGAGAAGGGTGGACTCGTCTTTTACTTGCGTGGTAGGTACTTCTGGAGTAGCCGGGCAAGTGGTGGCAGGACTCTGGTTTGTACTAGGAGTGTGGTGGGTCCATAGACCTTTGCTACTATTCCCTCGCCGCCTAGCAAGAATGATTTGAGTCCGCCAAACTTGGTGATCTCATAGTTAGTGGTGGAGGGCATCGCGACGAAGTGCATATTGTCGACTATAACCGTGTCCCCAGCTGGAACCTGTATGGTTTCTATCGCGCCATACGAGTTTACCCATACGGTTCCGGTTCCCTCGAGTTTTAGCCAGACAAGCTCTCCCTCCGCGAAAAGACCCTTCATTCCGCGCCAGGCAACTCCAACGTTGATGTTTCCGGTATGGGCTAGGTAGCTGGTGTCCTGGACTATCCATGATTCACCGGAGAGTTTTATTTCTTTGATATCCCCTGGTACAGGTGGTACAAACCATACCTCTCCCCCTGCATGCCCGGCTTGGAATATGTTCATGAACATGCTTTCGCCTCCTGCAAGCTTGCGGAGGAGTCCTCGTTTTATGCCTCCGGTTGTGGTTTTTACTTGGATGTCGCCTTTCATGAGCATCATTGCTCCTGCTTCCGCGGTTACCTGTTCACCTGATCCCAGGCGGACTTTGAGTACCGAGTATGCGGGGCTTTTCTCTACAACCCATTCTACCATTATTTTCACCTCTTCAAAACATGGTTTGCATGGAAACTCTACTAGTATAACGTGAGGTGTAAGAAACTATATTAATTTATAATTCGATATACACAGGGGGTTCCCCGCCTCAACCCTCGGAGAGGAGCCCTGATAGAAGGAATGAGTTAGAGTAGCCTAAGGGACTTCGAGAAAATGTCCGTAACAGTTTCTGGTGGGCTATGATCCTCTATGTTTGTGGCGAAAACGCCTATCCAATCGTGTACAGCGTCGTCAGGTCCCCTGTCATTCTCCTCCAAATACATGGATGGCCATCCTATTGTCCCAGCACTCCTCCAGTAAAGGTCGTCGAGGTATACAATGAGATCAGGTGGGTCCCCATTAACCACCGGATATAGTTCATGGGGAGTATATACCCTAGTAGCCCATTTCTCGCCCTCGGGACCGCGGATCCCCCTGATCATTTTCTTGAGATCTTCTATGAAGCCGTCAACCTCCTCCTTCTCAAGGACCCCTTGGGGCTCGCGTCCCTTAACGTTAAGGAAGATCCTAGCATAATATCCGCCCCAACCCCATGCATATGTATGTTCCCAGTCTATCATACTAGGTTTGAGATCGGTGCCGGGCTTGACTTTCACTCCCTCACGTAGTTTAAGAAGTCCCTCCTCCATTAACCACTGGTTTATAGCGAACGCTCCTTTCATTGGTTTAGCCCCGTGGTCAGAGACGACTACAAACCTGGTATCCCTTGGTAGTAGCGGTATCAGCCTTCCCAGATACTTATCGACTAACTTGTAATACTCAGGTATTACGCCTTCATACTTGTTGGCTCCAGGGTACTTGGGATGTTCCGGATCATAGTATTTCCAGAAAGCATGGTGCAACCTATCAGTACCTATCAAAACATAGAATAATAGATCCCAACGCTTACTCTTTACTAGGTGCTCTATCACCCTGAACTGGAGATCAGTCATCCTCCACAAGTCTCTCTTAATCCTATCCTTATCATGGATACGGAATTCCACATCGAACATATAGGGACCGCCGAGCAAAGCTTCTATCTCGCGTTTCAGACTACGCGGCCACGTATACTGCTTCTCGGGTCCGGGAGTTATGAAATCACTGATCAACCAACCCTTCATAGGCCTCGGCGGATACGTTGGGGGGACACCCACCACGATACTATAGCCTCCCCTCTCACCGACGCGGGCCCACAAGGTCTTCTCCCGGATAAGACTACTATTGGCTATATAGAGATCATCGTATGATCCAAGCCTGCGATGGCGGAACCCGTAAAGCCCGAGCTCTCCCGGAGTCTTACCCGTAGCCATGCTTATCCATGCAGGTATGGTTATCGGGGGGTGAGTGGAACGTACCTCATGCTTGTACTCCATGATAGATTCCAGGTTCTCTAGCTCCCCGCGTAGATCCCTATAAAGGATCTTGGGGACCGCACAGTCCAAGCCTAGAATGAACGTCTTCTCCATACCTCATCAACACCGTCCCGCATCTAATTTGGGACCGTCTACTTACCCAGGGAAACATAGTTTGTAGGGGGTTTAAGTGCTAAACATCTAAACCGTACTTTCCACGTAGCAATTCTAGAACCTTCTCCACGCTCTCATCAACAGTCTCCCTTTCCGTGTCGACGACCAGATCGGGGTTCTCGGGAGGCTCATATGGATCATCTATGCCGGTCATATGTTTGATCTCCCCTTTCAACGCCCTAGCATAGAGCCCCTTGGGATCCCTCTCCATAACAGTTTCAATGCTAGCCTTAACGTAGATCTCCGAAAACGGCACTTCCTCCTCGACTATCTCCCTTATCATCCTTCGAACTTCCCGGTATGGTGAGACGAAGCTACAGAGGACTATTACGCCATTCCTGGCAAGTAAGCGTGCTACCCATGCTATCCTGTGGAGATGGATCCTTCTCTCCTCCCTGGTAAATCCAGCACCTAGACTTACGGTCTTCCGTGCCCAATCTCCATCGATAAGCTCTACTCTATAGCCGTGCCTTCCAAGTATCTCCTTTACACGCCTCGCTATAGTAGTTTTACCGCTCCCAGGAAGGCCCGTGAACCAGATGACCATACCCTTCTCCAAACACTTCAAGGCTTTACACCTCTAGTCACGTCTTTGTTCTTCTACGAAGAGCTTGTCGAATGAGAGGAGAACCTTTGCCACCTCGGGCCGCATCATTTCGCCCGGCGGTATCTCTCCCCGTTTCAGCATCTCCCTAATCCTAGTGCCGCTTATCTTCACCCTGTACTCTCCACCGTGCGGGCAGGTCTTCTCCGTCACCATTCCACCGCACTTCTTACAGTAAAATGCTTCGCGTATGAACAAGGGTGTTATGCCTAGATCGGGGAACTCCCTGAAGATCTCCCAGGCCTCATATGGGCCATAGAAGTCTTTCACACCAGCGTGATCTCTGCCTACTATGAAGTGCGTGGCACCGAAATTCTTCCTAACTATGGCATGGTGTATGGCCTCCCTGGGACCGGCGTAGTTCATATTCATACGTAGGGCCGAGAGGACCACGACGTCCTGTGGATAATAGTGTTTTATCAATGTTTTATACGCGGCTAATATAACCTCGTCCCTATAATCGCCAGGCTTCTTCCACCCTATAAGCGGGTGTATCAGAAGGCCATCGGTGAAAGTCAGAGCTGCCTTCTGGACGAACTCGTGGCCCCTATGAGGTACGTTCCTAGTCTGGAAGGCCACTATCCTTTTCCAGCCCCTCTCCTCGAAAAGAACGCGCGTCTCAGCTGGCCATAACGTGTATTCCTGGAAGGGGTTCGGTACATTATTGATAAGGTCTATCTCCCCTCCTACTAGCTTGTCCTCCCGCTGGTACGTGCGTGCCGCTCCAGGGTGTTTCATGCTATCCGTCTTGAACACCTTAACCGAGAACTCCTTTTTGTCCCAGTCGTAGATGTTTTCAACTCTCATAACAGCTAGGGGGTCTCCCCGATAGACTAGTGCTACATCGTCCCCCTCCCTTAGCCCTTGAAGTTGCTGTGGGTTAACGTCAAGCACTATTGGTATAGTCCATGGCAGATCATTTGAGAGCCTCATATTATCAAGAACGTTCAGATAATCATCTTCGACCAGGAACCCTTCAAGAGGGCTAAACGCTCCGTAGGCTATATCCTCTAGGTCGATAGCTCTGTGAAGGTCTACGGGTATCTTGGGGAGCTCCCGGGCCTCCTCTAGTAGGCGTTGCCGCCTATTCCCTTTTGCCACGCGATTTACGAGTCTTCCCCCGTGCGGTCTTGAGACCATCCTGGATCACCTCTTCTTATTGTCTTTAAAGGTAGCCGAGTTTACGGAGCTTTTCTATGATCTCTTGTTTTTCCTCTTCGGAGAATACTGTGCCCTGTTTTTCTTCTTCGTAACTGGCTACTACTTCTCGAAGTACGTATATGACGAATTGGCTTACGCTCGTGAAGCCCGTGTCTTTTATCATCTCTTTTATGCGGTTGTAAAGGGATAAGGGTATGGAGACTGTCGTGTATTTGGCTTTGCGCTCCATTAGGTCCCACCGGGTCGGTGGGCTTGTATCAGGTTTAATTATATATAATTAACCCCTACATATACCCCAGATCCTTCAACCTCTCAGTAATCTTTTCCTCGTCCTCCCGAGTCATACCAGGAGACTCCTCAAAAGACGCCTCGACAGCCTCCTCGATAAGGAACTCTATAAACTCGCCGACGTCCTTGAAACCACCCATCTCCTCCAGGTACTTTCTAGCCTTCTCAAAAAGACTTTTCCTAATATAGACAGCTACCTTCTCCTCATCCATAACAAAAGCACCTCGCCATTCCTCAAGTACAGAACAATCATATATTAAGAATTTACCATACGTTTCCTACTGGTTATCTTCTGCCTAGCCTTGAAAATGCTCTTCACAACTTGGAACTTCCCAGTATAAACAGCGGTCTCCACACGTCCCGGACACATCTTTTCTATCAATTCTAGATCATCACTATGCCTAGACACTGGAACCCCCGTCGAGCAAAGCACGAGGGGGGCCACGATAGTATTCCTAAACAATCCTCCACGAATACTCTCCTCCAGGAACCCATCAGATGTCCTAGCACCGAACACGCCCCATAAATCATGCGTGTGATACTTCGTCTTAACGTAAATCGTGCCGACAACCCTAGCCGGCCCAAGACTATACCCCCTCTCATGATCGCCGACAACCACTATATCCGGGCCACGGCCAGTGAAGGGACCTGAGAAAAGTTCCTCGGTCTTCCAAATCCTCAACCCCTTGTATTCCCGGAGGATCCTATAAACCTCGTCCCTGCCGACATCATCGTCGAAGATATAGACGCCATACATCCCGCTTTCCGGCATATACGCCTTACTTCTATGATAGTCGATTGGCATACCAGTCCTAGGCACAAGCTCCCCTCCCGTCAACCTTGAATAGAGTCTGGCCACAAACCTGAATACGCGTCTCGCCTGAGGCTCCAAGCCGAGTCTAGCAACGAGGCGGTAAAGCTTAGCTGGAACCCTAACCCTCCTCGTCCGTATACCCTTCTGCTGAGCCAAAGCATCGTGTAGGGCGACCTCTTCGTCCTTCTTCGCCAAAACTACAAAGCCATGATTGTAGAGAATATCGTTGATACTGACTCTGAAGTTGAAGAAGCGGAAGCCATGGTCGCTCACAAGGAAAACATTATCGAAATTATCAAGTAGGTACTTCGCAAGCCTATCAATCCCACGCCAAACCTCCGCAGAAACCGCGGGATTATCGAGAAGCCTCGGGTTCTTATGGAACTCGTGATCAGGGAAGTTAAGGGTTAACCAGACAAAACCATGCCTACCATTATCCTCGACGAGCATATCCTCGATGGCTCCCACATACTTTACGATAAACTCCTTGTAATTACCCTCTCCCAACCCCTCTACACCCCTGAAATATCTCTCATAGTACTCTCTGGGATGCGAGGAGGGACGTGGCGTGAAGAACATGTTGCTTATGATCACAGATTTTTTGACAGGAATAATAGGGTAGTCTGGGATAGGGTTCACCATTATGTTTTCGATCCCGTTGAAGGATAGTATCTCATGCACCCGTGGATGCTCAAGATCGAGAGACGACACAAGTCTTCTCTGCCTAGACGCCCTATCCACGTGATGGAAGGAGAAAACTCCGTGTTTACCAGGATTAACCCCAGTCATTATCGAAGGCCAACTGGATGGTGTTATAGGAGGTATGCATTCTAACGCACCAGCATTCTCGAGTAACTTGTTTAAATGAGGCGTTTGGCCCCACTCCCTCAATTTGCCTATATACCAGTAGGGCAACGCATCCAGCCCAAGTACCGCTGTTGTCTTCATACCCGCAGACACCATGGATGGGAATCGCTGGTTCTTACAGCATAAATACCCTGTTCATATAGTTTCTACAGATATTATCTACGTTTGCTCGGGGCCTACCTGGATCAGAGGCTCCGGGTTTACCGGATCTGGTATGATTCGATAGATCTTAATGTTGTCCACATAGTAGGTCTTGCCTCCAAGCACGTAGACACTCTCGAAGTTGTTATATGATGTATCGCTCCATGTAAAAGAGCCTATAAGATTACCATTTAGTTCTTGAGCATTCCCTATTATGGTTCCACCAGTAAACCAATACATGGTGAGCCTATACCATCGGTATTGAGGATCAATGCCTATCCCTATATAGTGTTCTTCCCTATTATAATTCGTTCGCTTGTCAATAACGATCCTGCTACTGCCATGCCATAAGCCTACACCATAGCCGTTGCCGCTTCTGCTGGTGACTCCTATTCTGTCAACAGCGCAGCTTAGATCACTTCCACGGTAGACGTATGCATCTAAAGCGAATGATTCTGAGTTTAAAGTTACACCAATGCTCTTGTTCCCACCATTAGGATCACAGTTGGTGTTCTTTTCCAGGGAATATGATCCGGTAAACACGGGATTATCGACTTGTGTCACAACGCCAGAACCACGGGATTCCCATCCAGTCCAAGTTTCCATGGTATCTATGAACAAGAATATTGCGGATGCATTATAGTAGACGGGATCGAAACCAGCTGAAGGGTTATGGTATACCATGTAAATCTGTACTGTAGAGTGTGATGGGAGCTCAGGCACGTTGACCCAAACGATTCCGAGATTATCACTTCTGTCCCAGTACTCGATCCAATAGTAAAGCTGGGTGCTACATCCCGCTAAATAGAAGCGGAGATCAGAGCCATCAATGTTTGCATGTGTAAAATCGAAGTTACTACTATTTAATCTTATGCGAACTGGAATATTATTTACATCGAAACTTGTAGGATTCGTTACATTGATCACTCGATAATAGTCCCAACCAAGCGGGGGACAAGACGTGAAGCTTGATAGGGAAATCTCAAAAGGTGCAGTAGATGCTGAACCAGCTACGGCTATCCAGTACCGAGTATTAGATGTTATGCCTGAGGGCGGGCCTAACCTTACAGTGCCTTTATGGCCCGGGTCAACAGTTGCTGATATACTCCACGTGTAAACTATGTTTCCAGAAGGATCTTTAAGATAAACTGTGTTGACGTTGATAGGCTTTGTACCAATATTCTGTAGATAAACAACAATCTCTCCAGTACCGGGGTCCAGGTAGGCTGCTTTTATTACTAATCTTTCACTGCCGACCTTAGAGACATCTCCAACAGTGCTTGATGTGCCTGTGATCCAGTTATGCATTATGAGAGATGTCGATACAGCTACAATGATTATCAGGACAACAGCTACTATAGGCGATACTGCTTTATCGGATTTTGATTTCACTTCGTTACACCCCAAAATATTGCGATTCGCACATGGAACGGATATGAGGTCGTTAAAGACACTGATCGACAGTATAATATTAATTTTTGATATTATCTCCATCTTGCATTATTGGTTTACCTAAGTCCATATAGGGACTGACAAACCTTGAGAAATATATAGGAAAGGGTGTTCCGGATCATGACTATACTTAGTGATGCAGGTCTTCGTGAGAGGATCGAGCGTGGTGATCTACTCGTAGATCCCCTCTACCCTGACACGATCAGGGAGAACGGGCTTGACCTCCGGCTAGGGAGAATGTACTGTCGCCTCAAACGGGTGTGGCGAATACTCGACGTCAAGGGCGGTGGGCTCCCCGACGATTACTATGAGTGCGGGGAAGACGACAGCTTCATAGTCTACCCGCATGAACACATACTCCTCCACACAGAGGAGACGATAGGGCTTCCCAGCGACGTGGCTGGACTAGTAAACCTCAGATCAACCTACGCCCGGCTAGGACTATTCATACCAGCAACCGTGGTAGACGCCGGTTTCCGAGGACAACTAACGATAGAGGTTGTCGGCGGCGAATACCCTATCAGACTCTACCCGGGAGAAAGGTTCATCCACCTCGTACTACTACACCTCGACCAGCCCGCCAAGAAACCCTACAGTGGCGTTTACCAAGACCAGAAAGGCGTACGTCTCCCTAAGATTTTTAAGAAAACGGGTGCCTAAGGATGTGCAGGCTCCTCGCTGCACGTGCATGGACGAGAAAAGGAACAAGAACACTGGCCGAACTAGCACAACTAACACTAGAAGCAGCCCGCAACGACCCCCTCCTAGCCCAGCTCGGCGCCAGCGATCCACGACACTGCCACGGATATGGATACACGCTATTAACCGGAGAATGGCTCTCGTGGACGTTTACACACGAAAAACATGATTCATACCATAAGTCACCCACAACAGCATGCGATGAAAACCTAGCAAAGGCCGAGGAAGCAGTAGCCCGCCTCAAGAAAAGGCTCGAGCAAGCGACAAACGCCTTCCTAACACTACACTTCCGACGTGCCAGCAGGGGAGAGCCACGCGGTACATCAGCGGCACACCCGTACCTCGCCACGATATGGGGATTCACCAGCAACACGATACTCTCCCTAGCCCACAAAATGTCAAGGGGAGAGGAGCTCCCAGCCCTCCTCCGCGAAGGCTTCAAGTATGTGAAAAGGGGATACATAGTATCCATCCTGACCTACAATAACGAGGAGATACCCAGACTATACCTAACACTCGCGCACAGGATAAAACCAAAGGACAAGGCCCGGATGCGATACTATGAACCCTATATATTTAAAGCGGATGGAACGGCGGGAATGATGTCCTCCACGGTGGCGATGCTGGTTGAGGAAAATGGACTCCCGATAGAAGTATCGCCGGCCTGGGGGATCTACCAGGTACAAGATTTTGAAGGAACCAAAAAGATGGGAGAACTTCCACGTCCATAAACCAGAGGCGAGAGCCGGGATGTACAATCCGCTGGGCAGAGGCTTAGGGATCATAAGATCATTTCTACTCCCCCTCTACACCGTGGTACGCCCGCGTGAGGCGTACCGGAGACTGCGCCATGTCGTCAAAAAGTCTTCCCCGATAATGCGTTTAATGCTGGTCTTCTGGGCCTACATTGGCTTCGCGTTCCTAAGCATGATAGCAGTCTTCTTCGGCTCACTCTACTATTCTATAACCCCTGTCTCTTATACACATCTG
>WAOQ01000039.1 GCA_015521205.1 Desulfurococcales archaeon | reverse complement strand
CATATATCTATATAATGGTAACGCTTGCGAGGAATTTGTATCAATATGGCCGATCCCCACATACAGAATGTCCGTAACACACTCTAATGAAACCATCACTGCCTCATTACCAACGTTTATGTGCGGAGGCTCTAGAGAGCAACCATCTACCGTGGAAGGATACACGATGAGTATGGATGAATTCACTAGTTTAACCATATACTCGCCGGGTGGAACTTTGGGTAGCGGAAGTCCGGGCGGCGATACCACAACCTCTGTGGGATCCTGAACTCTTAAAATGGTGATATCAGAGACGTTAAGCGTTGTATTCTGGTATGAGACCACATAATTTCCGGGGCAGAACGATAGTGTCGTGCTTCCTTCAACCATGGGTAAGATGGATGTTGAAGGGAGAGAGAGAAATATGAGTATTAGAATTGTAAAGCTGCTATGTTTCATAGCCAACCCTCAGAATGTTATTTACAGCTTTTCGCCGAAACTCTTCAGCGATCTTTTTGACATCCAATGAGCCCCAGCGGAAAGCTTCTTCCTCCGTAATAAGAACCATGTTATCATCTAGTTTCACAGCTTCGAGGAGGGGTACTAACATATCTTTTAGTTCTTGTCCCATAACATAACGACGCTTTGGTAAGGGGTTATAATCCCTGTTATCCGGAATTAAGTTCCAAGTATATGTAGGAATTACCACGTTTACTCCAAAACGGCCAGCCGCCCTCAACGGAAGATACGATAAAACAGGTACAACCGCAACACCGTCAGGTCTCACAAGCATAGTACTACTCACAAGATAATGGCTATGACGAACCATGTAAAGCGTTGTAGAGTCGACTGTTAGCCTGATCTTCCTAGAAAGCTCGGGCGCAACTCTCCTAACCTGATCTCTTAACCTTATACCAGTCCTCATAACCTCATCTATAGGTACGACAACCTCGTAAATCCTATCGCTTATAGATGAAAGGCAAGCAATGTTTTCCTCAGAGAAGCCTATAGCTGTTACTACAAGGTTTGATCCATCTATAACCTCCGAGCACCGGCTACCCAGCGATCTGAACATCATCTCGTGCAACTCTCGTAGATGAGCCGATGCTTGCTTAGCTAGGCTGATATAGATCCATTTGGAAAAATCCCCGCTTCTCTCAACCCTGCTATAGGCCTCTTCAACGATATCCGCTAAAGTAGAGACAGAGCCTAGGAACGGTACCAAAACGCGTACTGCGTGAAAGAACACTTCCATTACTTCCTTTGTCTCTTCGTAAGATGAGGGTATAGCACCTTTCAACATGTTATCGAGTAAAGCATCTAATCCTTCTAATATGACGCCTAGCCCGCTAATGGAATCAGTTATGCTTAGAAGCCTATTCCTCAGTTCACCTAGGATCGTGTTTACGAGTCTCTCTGACCCACTTTCAACACTCAAGGAAGCGGCACCCCGAACAACAAACTTCTCCAAACCGCGTCAAGCGCCATAAACACTATTGTTAAGGAAGACTCGATAAAGGCTAATACGATTATGCTAAATGCAACGAACCCAACAGTTTCTTCTATTGAGGCCTTCGCGAATTTTAAGATGCGTGCCAAGCCTAGGCTACCTGCCAATGCTATAATAGGGATTTCTAGAATCCCGTGCACCGCTAATGAAGTATAGATCGGGACAAGGGGATTTTGGGATACTGCATCGAGCGCTACACTACCTACTATCAACCCATTAAATATCATGACTGTCGGATACCCGACTACTATGAAGCCTCCCGCTAACGTGAAAAATGAAGCTACAATGTTATTTATAGCGATTATAAGAGGCAACATCGTCATGACCCCAAAGAAGCCCTCGCCCGAAGAAATGTTCTCTTTCATATTTTCCTTAATCTGTTCGATGAACCAGAAGGGGGGCAACGAAGGATAAACCAGTATCGAGAATGAGAATAGAAGGATGCCGACTAACACCCACTTTGCTAACTTGTCATTAGAGACTACTTCGAAGAAAACACGTTCCACCCCTAATCACCCGTCCTTACCCCAGAGAACCCGGAAAAATCTTTCCCGGACAGGGGTAGGCAAATATTCCAGAATGGATTCCAGCTTATCTAGAGTTATCTCTTCTATACATAACTCGACTCTGCCGGTACAACCGTTAAATTCTAGTAGCCGGACATTCTCTTTTAGGTATTTCATCACATCCACCTTTACCTAATGACACGTTTACTGTAGTGAAACCGATACCATTCTAGGACACTCATATAGAATGAGTTTCAATGTAGTATAAATAAACCAGTCGGTGAGGACATAGAAAAGCATGGAGATCAGGCGTAGAAGGTGCTAGAGATGGAGAAGCATGAAGAAAGAAGTAGGATAACTCGACGTAGAATAGCAGTTCTTACAGATATATGGGTCAAACTTCTCGACCGGGTAGATGCCGAGCTAGGATTTGATAGGGATGACTTGATAAAACTACTCGAGGACACGTACAATATGGAAGGCCTCTCACCGATTAAAGGTAAAGCCACGCCACCCGATATTTTCGAGAAAGAGCTTATATCGCTGTACGTCGTCGGACGATATGGGATGCAGCTATACGAGGATTTCCCAGAGATATTTGACAGACTATTCTATAATGAGATGAAGTACGATGAAGCGGTTTCATACCTCCTGTCCGGGGATCCCCAAAAGGCCAGGCAACTTATAGAAATGATGTTTGGTGAGGTAACAATGAACTTACTAGCAAAGATATTCCGTGTAATGGTTGTACGAGAACTCTTCGGGTTTAATGGTGAAGAAAAGTTTGCCACACTCATATCGTCCACCGTAAAGGCCTTCCCAGAGCACGAGGAAGGAATAAAGAAATACCTTCGCTTCTATATAGCTATAAAAGTTGCCGATGCCATTTCACGGGGGGAAATACGCGATAGAATAACTAAAGAAGTGTGGAAACAGGCGCTAGCCCTAAGACTAGGATACGACAAGAGTGTAATACCGGATGATGCCTACATAGCCCATATTGCCAGGGAAGTATTCAAGGTCCCTAGAAGAGTTCTAGCCAAGCTTCTGCGATTAAAGAAGCAAGGTTGAGACGTCGGTCAGCGGGATTTTTATATAAAGTTATATTTTATCCATAACAATTGACCGAATAGTTGCCCTTCACATCCCCCTGAGAATGGATGGGGGCATCATTTAAGAAGGAGGTTAAAAAGGGGTGTGGTCTTAGTGGCGGAGTTAACGGAGACGCAGAGACAGGTACTACAAGCCCTCATAGAACTGTACGAGAAAAAGAAAGGCATGGTCAAAAGCAGGGAGGTAGCCCTATACCTAGGCAAGGAAGAAGGCACCGTTAGAAACATAATAGTCTCGCTTAAAAACCTAGGATTAGTTGAGAGTCGGACAGGTCCGCTTGGTGGCTATTATCCAACCCTCAAAGGCAGAATCATACTAACGAAACCAACGGCGGAACCCATTATATACGGTATACTATACGTGGTTGACGATAAGGGAAACGAACACCGCTACGGTATACTTTCCCTCGAAATAATGGACTTGTTCGCACGAGCGGAGAGCAAAGCTGTAGTCAAAGTTATAGGCGACCTGACCAACATTAAAAAAGGATACAAAGCACGTATAGAGAGTATTCCTGTACCCAAGATAACGATAGAGGGAACCATAGATCATGTGGCCTATAATATACGGCAACTCCTCATAATCATAACTAGATTGACAAGCGTTCCCGACGTCACAGTCGGGGAAATAGCTAGTAGACCAATAATCTATCTCGACGAAAACATGACACTCCGCGACGCTGCTACGATACTAAACGAAAAAAGGATTAGAGGGTGCCCTGTCCGCGGCGAAGAAGGAATAATCGGTTTCTTCACCACGACAGACCTGGCACGTGCGGTGGCCAGGGGGGCAAACCCCGACGAGCCGGTCTCCAGATGCGTGATAAAGGGTCGGCTCTATAAGGTCAGGACTAGGGATACGATTTTCCAGGCTATACAGATAATGGAACGCCATGATGTTGGCAGACTACTTGTTGTCGACGAGAACGATCGACCTTTCGGCATTATAACAAGAACCGACATACTCAAATTGATCTCTGGACTATCACCAACCAGAAAAATGTAAACCCTCCACCGCCTTCGTCTCGGCCCATACCTTGAAAACCCCTGCTAAGCTATAACCATACCCTGGAGGCGATTAAAGATGACAGCCAAGACACTACTAACAAGGGGTAGAACCTTCTTCCTCAAAATCCAGGAGGGCGAGAACCCGTTCAAAGCTATAGAGGATATTGTAGCAAACCTTGGTGTGAAAGCAGCGAAGATAGTGGGAATAGGTGGTATGGAATGGGCTAGGATAGGAGTATTTTCACCATCAGAAGGCAAATACTATACAATGGACGTGGAAGCCCTTCCCGGAAAGGTTATCGAGGTTATATCTCTACTAGGAAACACGATCATGGGTCCCGACGGGAGAGCATATACGCACCTACACGTCACACTTGCTCGACAGCAGAGCGAAGTCTATGCTGGACACCTGGTGGATGCCCGAGTGAATCCCTTCTTGGAGGTATTTATAGAGGAACTAATAGGAGAAACTGGTGAACTTGAAGAAATGCTTTCCCATAGATGGGGTGGGTTGCCTAGAAAATAATGGAATTAAAGGCAGAGGGGCCAGGGATGCTTACCTTTCTCGATTTCCAGTTATGAAGTCCTCAAACCATCTCATAGCTATTTCATCGCTGGGAGCTTGTATCGGAGGGTGTTTGAAGAAGGGAGCTGAAACACTGGGCAGTATGCCTGATATCCCCCTGTCCAGCGCTATCTTTGTGCCTCGTATGGCATCGATCATAGCGCCTGCAAACATGCTTTTATCGTCAACGCTAAGCTTAGCCTCGATGGTCACGGGGAATCCTGCGAAACTTGTGCCCTTCAAATAGATATAGGCAATCTTCGTATTGCCCAGGAAGGGTACAAAATCGCTAGGACCTATCCTCACCTTGCCAGCCTTCCTCAAATCTTCGCCGTAGGGGAGTATGCTGGTTACAGCTTCGGTCTTGCTCTTTCTCTTACTCTGAAGCCTCTCTTCCATTAGCATGTTCTCAAAATCCGTGTTCCCGCCAATGTTCAACTGGTAAGTCTCCTCTACCTTAACACCTCTCATATACATCAAACGTACAAGCGTCCTGTGAAGTACCGTTGCACCTAACTGGCCCTTAATGTCATCTCCTACAAGCGGAACCCCTTTCTCACGGTAAAATTTATCCCAGTAACCAGTCTCGTCACTAGCAATGAATACGGGGATCCCATTTATGAATGCTACCCCTGCCTCTGCCGCGGCTCTGGCATAGAACCTCGTAGCTTCCTCGCTACCGACTGGTAGGAAGTTTATGAGTATATCAGCCTTCGACTCTTTTAGTACGTCAACTACCTCGCCTAGGTCTACCTCTCTGTCCAGGGGATCGAACTTCTCTTTCATGTGAGGTGCAACACCGTCTAAAACTGGTCCCGGCGAGACGGGGACACCTAGTTTAGGCGGTATATCCGTGAATTTTGGCGTTATATTGGGTGACTCGAAAATTGCTTCGGCGAGATCTTTCCCGACCTTCTTCTTAGAGACATCGAAGGCAGCCACCCATTCTATGTCACCTATGTGGTAGCCACCTATTCGGACTCTAGTTATGCCAGGGATAAACTGGTCCTCTTCGGCGTTCCTGTAATAAAATGTGCCCTGTACGAGCGCGGCTGCACAGTTTCCTACACCTGCGATAGCGGCTCTAATCTTTCGGCTCATGCTTTATCCCCTCATTTTGTTATGCTAAATATTCACGGCGACATATATTAAAACGTAGCGTTAGAAAACATGTGCAATAAGGAATTGGCGGGTGTATGGAAGTGGATGGAACAGACACTAAAGCCTTGCAGAGACTAAAGAGAAAACTAACTATTGAGAACCTATGGATATATGTGATAGCGGTGCTCGTAGAAGAAGGTCCCACGTATGGCTATGACATTAAGAAAAGGATAGCGACACGCTTCGGATTCAAGGTATCCCCTGTCACCTTATACACCGTCCTCTATAGGATGGAGAGAGAAGGGTTGCTCGAGAAGGAGGGTGGGTACTATAAACCCACAAAAATCGGGAGAGAAGCATATACACGAGCATTAGAATATATTGCCGAGATCCTCGCAAAACTAACCATGCCCTCCTAGTATAAACTTCTTCGGGGAATAGGGTATAATTCGACTTTAAATTGTGAGCGTCTCAAACGTTCACCGCAGAGGCAGGAAATGTTAGAATCAAGTGATGGGAATGCCGGGCAACGAGCACTCACAACTACACGAACGGGTGGACAAGCTTAGGACAAGGATAGTAGAGGGTAGCATCCTCCGTGCTATAATAATACTAGCCGGCCCCGCCGTTGCTTCGCGTCTACTAAACGTAGCCTACGAGCTCATCGACACGATATTCTTGGGTCATCTAGGCGAAGCGGAGCTAGCCGCGCCAACCGCTGCTTGGCCACTTCTTATGCTCTTTATGAGCATAGCTATAGGAATCTCCTCTAGCTCCGTATCAATGGTTTCCCAACTAGTAGGTGCCCGAGACTATGAAAAGGCCTCGGATGTATCATCACAGTTGCTTGGACTAACATTATTGGTCGGCGTGTTGTCTGCATTCCTCTATGCGGGGATCTCACCAGTAATCTATAGTGCCCAAAGCCTCTCTCCAGAGGTATACAAGCTTGCACTAATTTACACATTGTATCTAGCCATAGGCGTACCAACATTCTTCGCCGTCATCTATTATACGAACCTACTCAACTCCCTCGGAGATACCAGGACACCTTTCATACTCAACACAGTCTCGGTCACCATAAACATAGTATTAGACCCTCTACTTATTTTCGGACTTTTAGGCTTCCCACGATGGGGTGTAATGGGTGCAGCCGTAGCTACGAGCATAGCAAGGATCGTAGCGGGCATTTACGCACTTTATCACCTATCAAGCGGGAGGATAGGCTTCCGCGTAACACCCAGAATCCCCACTCTACCGGTCACCCGGGTCGCTCTCAAAGTCGGATTACCAGTAAGCTTCCAGATGTCACTAACAAGCATAGGATTCCTTGTTATGATCAAAATTGTGGCGCTCCTGGGAACGGCAGTGCTCGCCTCGTATAATGTCGCTGTTAGGATACTAGGGTTGATACAAGCCTTCGCCTTCGGTTTCAGTCAGGCTCTTGGAGTCGTTGTAGGCCAAAATATCGGAGCCGGGCATACAAGCAGAGCATGGGAGTCCGCAAAGAAAGGACTCCTATTGCTATTTGGTTTAATGGGCATAGGTAGCCTCCTCATCTACCTCGGAAACAGGCCTATAGTCGAAGTTTTTACCACCTCAGGAGACGTGATAAGGGAAAGCATAATTATGATCAACATTATAGCGGTGGGAACTCCCTTCCTAGGAGTCATGTTCGCCTCAAATGGAATAGCTAGGGGAAGCGGTCACACAAGAATAGTCGCCCTAATAGGCGCGGCTAGGCTCTGGGTTTTCCGCATACCCCTTGCCTACTATCTTGCTTTCACCGTCGGGCTGGGTCCAAAGGGAGTATGGTGGGCTATGACCCTTAGCAACATACTCTCAGGTCTAGCCGCGGTAGCTTGGGTGATACGGCGTAGTTGGCTCAAAGGACTAACGGAAGAGCCGATATATGCAGGGCAAACCCAGAATCGTTAAAACCCCCTTTACCCAACCAGCTATAAGCCACCCGTGGAGCGTTAGGGGGTTCGCCAGCTCTCACGGGTGCAGATAACGGTGAAATACATATTCGTCACAGGAGGCGTCCTCTCAAGCGTCGGGAAAGGGATAACCGCCGCTTCCATAGGTTTCCTACTCAAACAACGAGGTTTTAGCGTCACCATGATAAAGATAGACCCGTACATAAACGTAGACGCAGGAACAATGAATCCTTACATGCACGGAGAAGTCTTTGTTACTGAGGACGGCGGTGAAACAGATCTAGATCTAGGGCATTACGAGAGGTTTCTAGACATTAACTTAACCAAGAACCACAATATAACAACAGGCAAAGTGTACCTCTCAGTTATAACCAAGGAACGGAAAGGTGAATACCTAGGCCAGACAGTTCAAGTAATACCTCACATAACAAACGAGATTAAGGACATGATCAGAAGCGCATCTAAAGAATCACATGCCGACATCTCCATAGTGGAACTGGGAGGAACGGTTGGTGACATTGAGGGACTACCTTTCCTAGAAGCTATCAGGCAAATGGGGCTGGAGGAAGGCCCCAAGAATAGTATCTACATTCATGTAGCACTAGCGCCAACCCTCTCAACTACCGGGGAGCAAAAAACTAAGCCTATACAACACAGTGTCACAGAGCTCCGGAGGATAGGCATACAGCCCCAAATAGTGGTTGCTAGAAGCATAGCCCCCCTAGAGGAAGAGGCGAGGAGGAAGATCTCGCTCTACGCAAGCATACCTAAAAAGGCGGTAATAAGCAATTATGACGTAGACACCATCTACAGAGTTCCATTAATCCTAGAAGAACAAGATTTGCCCGAACTAATTCTGGATAAACTGGATCTAAACGGCATACCAAAACCCGACCTTGCATACTGGAAGGAATACGTGGATACACTATCAAATGCCCAGAAGGAAGTCAGGATATCGATGGTCGGGAAATACGTCAAGCTAAAAGATAGTTATCTAAGCATAATTGAAGCACTCAAACACGCCGGCGCAAGTTTCGGTGTCAAACCTCGTCTAAAATGGTTTGAAGCCACAGACATAGAGAGAGGCAAAATAGACGTTGAAAAAGTCATAGAAGACACGGATGCCGTAATAGTTCTTCCGGGATTCGGCAAAAGGGGGTTCCTAGGTAAAATTGAAGCTATCCGAGTCGCCAGGGAATCCGAGACGCCATTTATGGGGATCTGTCTTGGTATGCAGTTGAGCGTTGTAGAAGCAGCCCGCAACCTTCTCGGACTCAGAGACGCCAATACAACAGAATTTGATCCAAACACGCCCCATCCTGTTGTGGTATTACAAGAAGAACAGAAGAGATTAAAACAGCTCGGGGGGACCATGCGTCTCGGCGCCAAGCCAATAAGGATCCTCCCCGGTACAACGGTACACAAGCTCTATGGTAGAGATGTGATAGTAGAGAGGCATCGTCATAGATACGAGGTCAATCCAGATTACATTGATAGGCTGGAATCGGTGGGACTAAAAGTCTCGGCCGTGAGCCTGGAGGATGAATTAAGGGTAGAAGCCATAGAATATGATAAAAAAGTCCATAAATTCTTCATAGCTTACCAGCCACACCCGGAGTTCAAGAGCAGACCTTTGCGTCCTAGCCCTGCTTTCCGTGGTATAGTGGCTGCTGCATTGGGGGTAAGTGTATAGGTTAGCTTTCAAGGTCTAGGTAGATCCTGATCTCTTTCACATTTCTCCGTATCACTTTCTTGATGCCCTTCTTGCCAGGCCTATAGGTAGACTCGACGAGTTTGGCCTCCTCCAGTTTTCTAATCTGTGAGCTTATGTTGGCCTTGCTGTGCTTCAGCTTATCTGAGAGCTGTCCGACATCCATTTCCGTCTCTCCAATCATTTTTAATATCCGTAGCCTCGTCTCGCCGGATAGAGCCTGTGCTACTCGCTGTATAAACTCGAAGCCAGCTACGTGTAACACGCCGTCCTTAACATAGATACCCTCCTTACCCGGTGTCCACTCTGTGGTCTCTTTCTTCTCGTTCATAATTGGTTCACCTATCCCATAATGTTGTTAGTCGAGTCTTATTAATGTTTAGTATTGAACCTAAAAACAAGGCTTTGTCCAAACATTGGAAGTATGTATGCTATAGTATATATGATAACTGGAACGTGATATCGGGGGAACTCTAGGAAATGTGTTCTAGTAGAAAAGAACCTACTCCAATGTCAACAATACTCGTGTAATCTAAAACACTGAAAAATTGGATATACATACAATCCTAAAACCATCCTATGTTCCCAAATATTTGGTGCACATCGCTCCGCGCTACAAGGTAGGTGTGAAAGGATGACATCGACGCTAGCAAAACTCTACAATAACCTGACAAGGGATTCTATAAGAGTTCTTCAAACAATAGAGTCTCTCCTACAAAAATATGAATATCCCCCGCTCGAGCTAGTGGAAAAGAAGAGCAAACTACCGCCAGGACGATTTAGGAAAGCTCTCAGCCTGCTAAACGAGCTAGGACTGCTAAGACGTAGCAAGCACCAGCTGATGGGGTATACTCTAACATTCCAGGCACTAGACATTCTCGCATTACACACCTTTGTAATGAGAGGAACCATATCTGAGCTAGGACCAAAGCTGGGCGTGGGAAAGGAGAGCGAAGTATACGACGCGGTTACCTCCGCAGGAAAAAGAGTCGTGGTAAAGTTCCACAGAGAGGGAGCGCGGGCGTTCCGGACGCTGAAGAGGCACAGAAGCTTCGCTACCGACATGCCTAGAAAGAAATGGTTGCAAAAAGCTAAGCTAATAGGACAACGTGAATACAAGGCCCTCGACGAGCTTTACAGGCTCGGAGCCAGGGTTCCCATGCCAATCGACTATAATAGACACGCCGTTGTCCAAGAATATGTTGAGGGGGTAGAATTACATGTAATAGATCGTGATGGACTACCCAACCCCCTGGAGACTCTTGAAATGATCCTGGATACGCTGGCAATAGCCTATCAGAAAGCCGGCATTGTACATGGTGATCTAAGTGAATACAATATTGTTGTAACGATAGAAGATGGCACTCCTTACATCATAGATTGGCCACAGTACGTCTATAAGGATGACCCCACAGCACCAGATCTCCTACGCCGTGATGTGTGGTATATAATACGGTTCTTCAAGAAAAGATTTAGAGTGGAGATCCCCCTCGACCAGGCGCTTAGGAGGGTAACAGGCGAATGAGCAACCTCTACATGGGTATCGACATAAACCCGGGGTCAAGCCCTTCCAGCACGATGAAACCCACCTACACACTTGTAATTATCAACGAGGAAGGGCAGGTAGTATACAAGAATACCGAAGCAACACTCTCTAGAATAATAAGGCTAGCATGGGAAAACAGGGTGACAAGCATAGCCGTAGACAACATATTCGAGCTAGGGGCCACTGAGAGGGACATAGCTAGAATAATATCACTACTTCCTCCACACACTAAACTAGTACAAGTCACACTCGTAGATGGACGTCTCTACACACTCCGCGAGCTAGCAGAAAAAACGGGTATCCGCATAGGGCACGGAAAGCTACCTCCAGGAAAAACAGCGTATCTAGCAGCACTACTTTCATCCAAGGGAATAGGTACTCCCGTAGGACTAGTAGGGTCTAGAACTAGGATCATTATAGCACGTCGGAGATCACCGAGAAGCGGTGGTTGGAGTCAAGCACGATACCGGCGCCGAGTGAACACTGTAATCCAGAACGTTGCTCGAACCATAAAAGAAACTCTTGAACGAGAGGGACTAGAATTCGACGAAACATACAGGAGTAGCTCAGGCGGATTAGAATCCGCCGTGTTTACAGTCTACTCGGACATAGGAACTGTCTCACGAGTCATAAGGCCCTATAGGGGTAGAGACTACCAGATCAAACTTAAGCCCGTATACAAGGCACACATTACAATAGGTACAAAGAACCTAGTCTCCGAGAAGCCTTTGATCATCGGTATAGACCCTGGGATAAGCACGGGCATCGCCATACTTGATATAGACGGTAACGTGCTAGCAGTTGAAAGCCATAGATCCATGGATAGAGCTGCTATAGCTAGCCTGATAAGGAGCTATGGAACACCAGTCATTGTGGCAACTGATGTTAAACCAGCACCAGAAGCTGTCAGAAAGATAGCTGCGTTCTTCAACGCACAGCTTTACGTGCCACCAGACAATCTTTCCTCGGACGAGAAAAGGCTAATAGCGTCCACGGTGGCCCCCGATGCTAAACTTGACACTCATCAGAGAGACGCCTTAGCAGCTGCTTACAAAGCGTACAAAGAGTTGCGAGAGAAGTTTAAACAAGCGGAGCTATACCTGGAAAAGGTCAAGATAACCGTTGACCTTGACCGCGTTAAGGAAGCAATAGCGAAGGGGCATGCGATAGCGGAGGCCGTCGAGAAAGAGATAGATAGGATAATAGGTGTTAGACCTTCAAGGCCAGCGCCACTTCAGACACTAAGTCCGCAGAGACCAGAGACTCCTGATCTCCAGGTTATAGCGGAGTATAAGGAGAAGATAGAACTTCTGGAATACATCAATAGACAACTACGCAGGAAGATCAAGGATCTAGAAGAGGAGATAGAACGAATAGAAAACGATTACAGAGCACGTCTACACGGTATTAACATAGAGGTGAAGAAACGGATAGCCGAAGCCGGGCTATATGAGAGGATCAAGAAACTAGAATCGAGCCTCGAAGAGGCCAGACGAAGCCTGAATAATATACGGGAAAACGCAGCCCGCCTAGAGGAGGCCATCGAGGATCTCAGAGCAGGCCGAGTCGTCGCTGCCCGCCGCGTAAACAGGTTTACCAGGGACGGGCTACGTGAGGCTCTCAGCGAGCGTCCCCTCTCCGGGCAAGATATAATATACTTAGAAAACCAGAGTGTGTACGATGAACGTGCAATCCGATTACTAGTAGAAAAAGACGTCGAAGCCGTCGTGGTTGACAAAATAGTAAACAAACGTTTGGTCACAGCCCTAGAGTCAAGGGGAGTACCAGTCATTGAGGCTCGAGGATTCGAGGTGTTAAAGAGCAGGTATAATGTATTGCTCGAATCTAGCATACTTGAAAAAATACGTCGGAGAAGACTTGAGATAGGTGCGTCACGCCTGACCGAGGAAACACTAGAGAGAATGTTAAACGCCTACAGGTTAAAATAGAGAATCAGATTATTAACCGAAAATAAAGCGACGAATCAGAACAACCTGGAGGCGTAGCATGGATTGCTTGAAGCTATAATAGCAGGGCTAGTACAGGGATTCCTCGAATGGCTTCCCGTAAGCAGCAGCGGGCAGGCAACGTTAACCCTGATAAGCCTCTTCGGCGTCGAACCCGAGAAAGCTTACATGTATAGCTTAATGTTGCATGGGGCTACAGCTCTCTCAGCGATCGTCTGGTATAGACGCGAACTCATCAAAGCCATACTCAAGCCTAAAGACCCCCTTACAATTTTCATACTTCTCTCATACCTAGTCTCTCTAGCAGTCGCTTTCCCCCTATACAATATCTCGAAGAACCTTGCCTCACAGGATATACTTACGCTAGCGATAGGAGTAGCGTTTATCATAACAGGGTTGATCCTATACGCTACGCAGAAAAAACATGTTAAAATCCCAGAAATAAAGGAGCCAACGGCAAAAGATGCCATGCTAATGGGTATAGCTCAGGGCTTCGCCATTATACCAGGCCTCTCGCGGAGTGCCGTAACAATAGCAACACTCCTCGCTAGGGGCTATAATCCACGGCAAGCCGTGCAGCTAAGCTTCATTGCATCTATACCAGCCACCCTTACAGCAGGCGCATACGAACTTTTCCTAGAAAAAACGGGTTCAAGTGCAGGTTTAGCCGAATCCATGGCAGCATTAACCATAGCGTTCGTCGCTGGTTTGGCGGGCATAGCATTGATGGAAGGTTTAGCCTCAAGGTTACGCTTCGACGTCTTCTTAGTGGCGATTGGTCTTATAGTGGTATTGTTAACCTTCCCCTTCTCCTAGACCTATCAATGCAAGGGCTTTCTTGACCTCGTTGATGCTTGATGGGTTTTCGAGAACACTGAGCTCGCCTAGCCTGGTTCCACGTACGAGTGCCCGGATAACGCGTCTCATTATCTTCCCACTTCTAGTACGGGGCAGATCCTGTACCGGTACCACATACTTCGGTTTAAACGCCTTACCCAGCTTTGCCGCCACATGTCCAGCAAGCTCCTCCGGGTCAAGCTCCTCTGGTTTAACGCCAACCTTAGGTACCGCGAAACAAGCTATAACCTCTCCTTTAAGCGGGTCTGGTACTCCTATACAGGCCGATTCAGCGACGGCCGGGTGTGTGTTTAGAGCATCCTCTATCTCGGCAGAACCGATACGCTTTCCTGCAACCTTAATGACGTCATCAGCCCGTCCAAGTATGAACCAGTATCCGTCCTCGTCTATCAATGCCCAGTCTCCATGATACCATACGCCGGGGAACCGAGACCAGTATGCTTCTAGATATCTTTCGGGCCCCTCGCCGAAGAAACCCCATGTCATGCTGGGAAGGGGCTTCTTAACTACCAAATAACCGACGTTCCCTCGTACCGGGTTTCCTTCATCGTCGAAAACGTCGACATCACATCCAAGTCCCGGACCCCACAGGGTTGATGGTTTTAATGGGACGACAGGTGAGGGTAGGACGATTGGTCCAAACATGTCCGTTCCACCGCTAAGATTGATCAATGGTCTCTTTCCATCGCCCAGCTCGTACATTACCCAGAACCATGTATCCCTATCAATGGGTTCCCCTGTGTTCCCAAATGCTCGGAGAGATTCTAAATTGAATTTTTCAAATGTTTTACCGTACCTCTTAAGCAGTCTGGCAAGGGTAGCCGCAAAGCCGAACTGGGTTATTCTATCCTTCTCTATTATACGCCAAAGCCTCTCTGGTCCTGGATAATCTACGGCACCCTCTATGATAGTGTGCGTTTCGCCTAGAATGTTAACGCCAAGAATCTGCCATGGACCCATCATCCACCCGATATCGCTAACCCAGAGTAGATTATCCCCTTCCTTAAGATCCATGTTATACAATATGTCTTTGGCAGGCATGAGGGCCGCTCCGTGTTGTCTTATCTGTATACCCTTGGGTTTACCCGTAGTACCGCTCGTATACATTATCAAAGCTATATCCTCACTATCGACCTCGACGGGCTCTAATCCCGACCTCTTACCGCTGACTGCCTCCTCCAGGAATTCCTCGTTCTCGCCAAGTTCTAGGTCTAAGTTCAAGCGTCTAGCTATAATGGTCAGTTGGGGACTGTGCCCCGAGAGGAGGAGTGCTTCATCAAGTTTATCTTTAAGTCTGATCCTTCGACCCTTCCGCAAGTACCCGTCAAGTGTTATGATCGCCTTGGGCTTGGCGCTAGCTATTCTTTCCGCTACCGCCGAAGCGGCGAAACCCGAGAAAACCGGTGCAACCGAGGCTCCAATTTTCAGTGTGGCGTAAAAGGCTACTATAGTCGATGGATGCATCGTGGAGTACAATAGTACCACATCACCACGACCGATACCTTCTTCGAGGAGCCTATATGCCAGGCGATCTACCTCGTCCCGAAGCCTCTGGTAAGTGTACTCCTCTCTGGACCCGTCCTCCCCTTCCCAAATGAAAGCTGTTTTCCATCCTCTACCCTCCTTTACATGTCTGTCAACGGCGAGCCACGTGAGGTTAAGCTTGGAGCCGAGATACCAACGAGTCCATTCGGGCCCCTTAGACGCGTCTAAAACTTGTCTAGGCTCCTTGAACCATTCGATGCCCAACCATTGGGGGAGTTCGCCCCAGAACCACTCATATCTATGAAGGCTTTCCTTGACGAGATCCTTATACGTGGATATTCCCAGTTTTTCCATGAGCTGTGTAACGTTCGCATTGTCTACCAGTTCTTTTGGTGGATACCATAATTTGTCCTCCAAAATAAACACCTCTTCCTGGAAACAGAGTGGGTCTAGGACCCAATTATAGCCCACTCTACTGGTATTTAGTGGCATTACTATAAGATAAATCTACTTAGCAGTTGTTATATGCAAATATATACAACACCATATTACCACTACTATTTAACACCCGTGAATAGCGGAAGCACCGCAAAAGAGAGGTGACAAACACGATGTACTACTATGGAAAAATGGGAGGCAACAATGGCAACGTGCTCGAAATGTCGAACTGTAAAGAATTCGAAAAGGTACTCAACACCAACAAGCCAGTGGTAGTGGCTTTCTCAAGTCCCACATGCGCAGCCTGTATGATGTACAGACCAGAATACGAAGCAGCGGCCGAAATGGTCGACAACGTAGTATTCGTATGGTTCAACCTAGCAGGCTGTCCAGACATAGCCTACCAGCTCGGAATAATGGGAACGCCAACCACAGTGGTCTTCAAAAACGGAGAAATCAAGGGTGCTTGGATAGGCGCCGTTGATTATGCAACAGTAGTCGAGGCCATAAATGAGAGTATCACAGAGTAACCCAAAATTCTACCCAACCCCTAACCACGAAGCAAACCCCGATCTCACAGCCAGCCTCTTTGTCAAATAAACACGCTATTTCCAGACTCAGAGCTGATTCAAAACCATGGAAACTCCCTTGTGAAAACTCTAATCCCGCTTGGTTATCATTGAGGTTCATCTAGCTTTGGAGAAGAATAGAATGCTATTGAAGCATATCCCACTACTATATCATCACGCCCCGATATATGCCCACTATTATAGTATTTCAATAATCTAGGCTCCCATCCCTCCAGTTCTGCCTGATGAATTAGGAGCATAATAGCCGGCCAGCCGCAGACTGTTGCCATGTACTTTCTCATCAACATGAAGAACCCGTCCAAGTCCAGTTCTAGTATGCGTTGAATAAACATATTGTCTAGCGATGCAACGTTCTCCACTATATCCTTGTCAAAAAGCACGTAGCCATATATGTAACCGTGATGTGTAAAATCACTAGAAACAATAAAAAGGGGCCTCTCAGACTTCTCTTTAATGATCTCCAGTAGCCTCTTACCAAGATGTCTAGCATTCGAAACGTCGATGGGCTTAGCCGTCAGTGGGACCAGCTGCCACTCCCAGTCACTAATATACTGTAGAAACGGCAACTGCACCTCCACACTATGCTCCTCCTTAAGAGCACGAGGTTCATCCATAGCCACCCCGCCCTGTTTCAACTCCTCAACGACATCAACAGCAACCGGAACCTTGCCCAGAGGAGTCTCCCATTCATCATACAAAGAAGTAGTGGTGAGAGCACCACCGTATCCCGTATGATTAGTTCCTAGGATAATCACAGTATCGAACCTATAGCCGCTCTCAGCAAGTGCATGGTAAAACCAAGCCGCACATGGGCCACTATACCTATAACCTGCGTGAGGGACGATCCCTCCAACAACCCATCTTTGACTCTGTGGCTCACCGAGGACAGGCCTTCGCCCTGGCCCGTAAGGCGTATTGTCAAAACACCATTCAAGTTCCCGAATAAGCTGATCGCGATCGACAGGGTAGAACCCCCAGAAACCGGCAACAGGCTCTCTTATCTTCATAAATCTACACCTCTACTCTCCGCTAAGAAGTATTGCCTTTAGAAGAAATATATTGTAGCCACCCCCGGCGTGGTGGGCCCGGGGGGATTTGAACCCCCGACCCCCCGGTTATCAGCCGGGTGCTCCACCAAGCTGAGCTACGGGCCCTTCAGCCACGGCCTATACCCGTGGCCCTCCGTTGTAGAAGGGATAGGGGATGGCTGGTTATTTAACGGTTACCGCTTTCTCCTCCTTTCAGACGCCTCCTCCTTAAGTTGCTGCCTAACTATAGACCGAGTCTTACCATCCTCGAGGGGTAGCATATTCTTTGCTTTACTCGAAAGCTTTATCACACCTTTCCGCTCGAGCTTGTCGAGCTGTTTAACTGTGAGATACGCTATGAGCGGCTTGTTCCGACCTACCTCCTCTGGACTGCTCTGGACTACCGCTTCCCTTACTAGGTTGTAGAGGAGTTCCAGAATCCTGCTATCCCCTTGAACCTCTATTCTACCCTCATAATCAGCCTCTAGGACTCTCCGAGCCAGTTCGTCATAGTTTTCATGTGGGACTACTAGGACTGCAAGTGTGTCATTGCTTTCGAGTTCATACAGTTTGAGAAAAAGCTTCTTTTCTTGCTCGATAAAGGTTTCCACGGCCTCCTCTAGTATATCCTCTATATCCTCACCGATAAGTGCATCGTCTGGAGAGCTTATGTATACTGAAGGTGGAACATCTTTAGAAACCGTAACTATGGCTACAACCTTTGGCTCTTTTCCAGTGGCGTTCTTAACAACAGTCCTCACTGCCTGGGCTACAACGAAACTCTTTTCGTCTAACTCCTCTTCCATCAGAACAAGATCGTCCATTACAGAGGTCATCTCACCGGTCCACGTCTCCATGCTACCCTCCATCTTACGTAAAGCCTTGACAACACGGTATATGAGTAACGGTGTGAGTAGGACTAGTGCCATAGCTCGGGGACTATAGACTGTGAGAGACACCCACACGGCGATGGCTAGGGCCGCATACCAGTTTAAGCCTGGGAACATTAGGAAGCCATGAGATAGGAACGCGTATATCGATGCTCCCGTCGCGAGGGAGACGAGTACGCGCAAGTACCAGAATATGCGCCTTCTATTGTTTTCAGGGTTTGACACGGTGAATCCCAACAACTACCACCGCCATGTATCTAAGAGCCCCGGGTCACAGCATACAGGTGATTAAGACTTATTTAATATAAGCTCTTATCCATGCGATACTATATGTAATATACAAACGGGATACCCACTAGGAGGATACAGCATCTACACTTTAGAAGGTGCTTCCAGATTGTCCTTAAAACTAGTCGTTCTGGCGGATAACCGGGCTGGCCATAGGTTAAAGGGAGCCTGGGCTTGGAGTATCAACATTCAGTTTAACGGGAAGAGTATCCTTTTCGATGCTGGCGGGGATCCAGGACTATTAGAAGAAAACGCTTCGATGCTAGGCGTGGATCTACGTAGCCTTGACATGGTTATACTAAGTCATCATCATAGGGATCATTATGGGGGACTAAAGGCAGTGGCCGACGCTTCGCCCGGCATAACCCTATATGTACCGCCTGGACGTATAGGTAGGTATAAGAGGCTCGGCTTCAACGTGGTAATGGTAAAAAAGCCTATCTGGATAGACAGAAACCTACTCATAGTGGGACCCTTATATGCCACTAGCGTCCAGATGTATGAGATATCCTTGGCCCTAACCTACAACGGGAAAATAGCGGTTATAGTGGGATGTAGTCATCCGGGAGTGGATAGGATCGTATCCGAGGCCCTGAGGCTAACAGGGAGAAAGAAAGCTACCCTCGTAATAGGCGGTTTCCACTCTCCTCCCCCCGAAGTCCTACAAAACCTAGCAAGCGTGGCGGAAACCATATGTCCAACTCATTGTTCTGGCGACGAGTCGAGAGATTACTTGCGTAGACACTATCCAGAAAAATTCTGTGAAGCCTTTACAGGCTCCGTAATCGAGCTCTAATCTATATTCACCCTTCGAAGCGTGAAAAGCCCGTCACTGTAGATCAATAAACCTGTCCCAGCGCCGTGATACCTACTGGAGAAAACTGTGAGGACGGAACCTTGGAGATCCTTCTCCTCCCAAGTAGAACCGTCGGGGGGGCCCTCGTCAACCCTACCATCTGGATATATTATGCGGAGGGCGTTGCATCTCTCATGGGCACGTATAATAATGTCTAACCCGTTATCCTCGAGGAAACGTTTGACGGCGGGAAGTCCATAGTAAAAAATCCCTGCCCCTCGAATGCTAGGGGAAAACCAATAGTCATTAGGTCTTGGGTCGTTCCACAAAAGTTGCAGAGCCTCAGGAGTAGGCGGGTCCTCCCTGTGATCCAATGGGTTACCCGGAATACTTTCTTGGATCTCCTGGATGGTTAGGGGTGGATCATAGTCTTGGATACACTTTCTACAAACGATACCCCCGTGAACTGTGAACCATTTGTTGACCTTCAGCATGTAAGGCATCAACCCGTATAGATCGAGGATCACGTCGTAGAGTCCGGTTTTACCTTTGGAGTCCAGTTCTTCCAGGAACCCATACCAAGAGTTCATCATTTTGGATTCGTGGTTTCCCCTCAGAACATATACTTCTTTAGGCCATTCAAGCTTAGCGCGTAGGATTAGATATAGGTTCTCTAACCCTCTGGATCCACGGTCGACATAATCGCCCAGGAACACTATGATCCCGCCATTTTTTCCCCACAAGCGTAGGGCGTAAAGCGATACTTCTGGAGCTCCATGTGTATCTCCTACAAATACTACTTTCCTAGATGAAAGTGTTCCATACCATCGTGGTCCCTCGAGAACCCCGGCTAACTCATCATATAACTTTATCAAGTCCTCCTTTTGGGGACTAGTGATCTCTAACACTATACCACCATCTCCCTCAACCCTAGAAATGATACACTACAACCGAGTTAAGTGAAGGCTTGGAACTCCACAGTTCAAGCTATTCCTATACATACCACCTATAAAATGTTGATATACAATAAATTAGCGGGGAGACAGAGGTGTACAATGTTTGTCCTGTACAGAAGTCTTAATGGTGGGCTCCGGATCGGCGTACAGCCCTGGAAGATGCACAAGTAGCCTAATAATTCTCACGCCCGACGAGTATATTGTCCTAGACTATGGTACTTGTACAATAAAAGCCCTGGCATCGCTCGGTGTAAGCCTCGATGAGCCGCTCCATCTTTTCACCCATAGACATGCAGATCACACGTTATCCGCGGGGCTAGCATTGTTCTACCAAGGATTTAAGAAGGGGCCCCGACCATTCCGCGTAATAGCTGGTCAAGATGTTTTGGACACGCTTATAAGCCTAAGAAAGATAGCAGTGATAACAGGCTCTCCTCTACCCCCAGAAATAAAGGTTGAAAAATACCCGGCTCCCGGAGAAACAATCGGGATCACACCTCGACTAAAAATAACATTCCTCCCAGCAAAACACACTGTCCCCGCACACTCTATAGCGATAACCTACGACGACGCCACAATCCTCGTGAGCGGCGACACCTCGCCAACAACTGTTTTCCGAGAACACGCTGAAAAAGCCGAACTCGCCATACACGAAGCAACACTCGAGACCAGATATTCACAATACGAAGAATTCACGGGACACTCTACAGTAGTCTCAGCCATACAGCAGGTACAGCCAGCTCGGCTAGGAATACTCTACCACCTAACAGGCTCCTCGGCACGAGAAGCTGAGGAGAAGACCGCTAACCTGACCCACATTCTACCAGCTCGAGATGGAGACTCCTATAAAGTATGCTAGAGAATAGTGAATCATTCCAGACCGTGGGGTGCTGGACAGAATTGACTGGGAAAGAATTGCAAACCGGATGCCCAAAAAGGATGGTAAACGGGCCGTGCGGCGGTGTACGCGATGGGTTATGCGAAGTCGACGGGAGACAATGCCCATACATACAGGCCGATACAAAACACATAGAAAACCCGATTATCGGGCCGGGAATGATCAAAAAGGGGCTCCCCCCGAACCCGGCGGAGAAACCCCGTATACTCCGTCAACTAGAGGACGGTAACAAACTGCTTTTCCTAGAACTCGAACCCAGTAGAAGGGGGACCGGGAGAAGACTACTAGAACAGGCTGGTTACTTCAAGAGGATAGTAGACGGGTACACGATAACAGATAACCCGCTAGGACGTGTCCAGGCAGATCCTCTCGCGGCGCTTGCACTCCTACGTATGAACAATTTCGAAGAAATCATAGTCACACACATCTCATCCAAAGATAGGAACAGGGCTGCCCTGACGAGCCTAGCTATAGGATCCCTATGGCTAAGAGTAGACGGCTTCCTGGCTCTAACGGGCGACTGGCCGGGCTTCATGGCTGGAAAGACGAAACCCGTATTTGACCTAGACTCGGTTAGACTGGTATACATGCTACGCTTACTACGAGACCACGGCCTGGACTATATGGGGGGAAAGATAAAGGAGGTACCGACATTCTCTGTGGCCGTTGCGTTTAACTCCCATGCAACACCGATCTCGCACGAGATAGCCAGACTTGTGGCAAAGAAGAGAGCGGGGGCCGAGATCGTTTTTACTCAACCAGTATTACATCCCAGCGACCTTGAAAAGGTGAAGGAGGCAAGAAGCATAGTGCTTGGAAAGGCTGGCATGCTATATTTCATCCCCACGGTGATGGTGGTGCGAACTCCGAGCGAGGCATTAATGCTACATGAAAAAGCTAGGATCAAAATACCATCTAGCCTTATAGAGGGTCTTCAAAGAAAGGGAATAGAATATTCTATGCAATACACCGTCAAACAAGTCGAAGAAATTCTTTCCAAACCCTGGGTTTCAGGGGTAATGATAGCCACCCATGGTGATCTAGAGGTAAATAAGAGACTCGCAAAAATGGTTAAAGATATGTTTTAAAGTCTCAGGCAACCGTAAAAACCTCCCAGGAGAAGGGGGCTACCAATCCTCTTTCGACTTCCTTTTTTCGCGATCCCTAGAATAGATTACTATGGGTGGACAACTACCCGCTCCCATCTTGGCGTACTCATCGTTTACATGTAGTTCTAGAAGATCATGGTGGAGGCCTCTCCTATAGATCTTGGAGAGCTCCCTGTACACCTTGTAACCAGTAGTATAGATGAAGGCCTCCTTAAGCGCGTTATCGAGAACGTTCTCAAGGCTTTTGAGCGCATATTCTTCTGCAGGACTCTCCACAAGTACAAGCAAATCGATATCAAGGCTAGGTCTCATGTCACTAGCACATTCGCCGCCCGAGAGATTAGTAAACGCTATCCTCTCAATTGTTTTGAAATACTTAAGGATAGTTTCGGCGATTGCCTCGGCCAACGCGAGTTTGACACGCTCCCATCCATGAGGATTTTTGAGGAGCCTCTTGTAAATCTCCGTGGCCTTCTCAAAAACCTCTCTCCAGATCTCACCTTCGAAAATCTGTGTCCCGCTCAAGGTCTCGTTCTCCCTTGACCTGGAGTTCCCAGTGTTTTTGGTTGGTTAAACCTGAGAGATTAAAACTATTAATATCTAGATCCAAGCGTGCCTAATAGGTCTTGCATTTCATTATGTCTCTAATACTGACAATTCCTAGGGGTTTCCCGGCATCGTCGACCACTAAGAGATGCCTCACACGTAGCTGGGACATAAGGCATAGAGCATCTTCCAACGTTGTGCTAGGCTTGACTGATACAGGATCCGGTGTCATTGCATCCACAACTACGCTTTCAGAAGGCTCTTTTTCCAAGGCAACGACCCTATGCACAATATCTCTCTCGGAGAGCATCCCAAGGAGTTTGCCATCCTCACCGATCACGGGGAGAATCCCGACGTTTTTAGCAGCCATAAGCTTAGCAGCTTCAAGCACGGTCATCCCGGGATCGGCCTTAATGATATCCTTCGCTTTATTGACAAGCTCGCCAACAGTTGTTTCACGAAGGTTTTCACACAAGGTTAACCCCTCCGGCACATAGCATAATAGCGAAAACAGGATTTTTATCTACTTCTATAGAATACTGGGAAGCAATACCTCAGCCTCTAATCCTAAAAGCCTATTAGCCATCCACAAGGCATCCTCAGGATAAACGAATGTAAGGTCTGGGGAGATAACTCGGAAGAAACCTCTAAACCGATCTTTCATCCATATATTCTCTAGTTCTCCTACCAAATCATAAGCTAAGCCCTTGCGACGTTTACGTGCCAAGTACTTCAACATTCCAACAGCCATTCTGGCTTGTCCCGCTTCTACGAACCTAGGGTTAAGGCGTAGGTCGATCTCCTGAATACGACCGCGTGATTTGAAAACCGCTTTGCCAACGATAACCTTGACCTTATCATACTCAGGAACACGAGTAATGACTCTATCTGCAGGTTTCCTGAAAGGTTTTTCGGGAGGACTTGCTGGGAGACCATTATTACCGTTGACATCTGGTATGTACGGTTTATACTTTCTCATTAAAACGATCTGGTCAGACAACGGTATAAACGCTGAAGAAGCCCCCGCCACTATAATAAGAGAGACACCGAGTCTTCTAGCCAACGACCTAGCCGTTAATGTAAGGGGAATCAAAGGGTCATCCGGTATAAGTTTACTCATAAAAGCATCTTTGTACAAGAGATTCGTAGCACTAGTATCCTCATCTATCAACAATAGCTTGGCACCGAGTTGTATCGCCTCAACAATGCTAGCCGCCATGCTAGTCGAGCCACTGGCATCAAGTGTTGAGAAACCACGCGTATCCCTACCCCACGGCAACCTCTCGATCATCGGGGAAATATCTACACTTGTCACAATCCTACCATCTTCAGCTCTAACTAGGAACGTCTCTCTCAACGCTACAACATACTCTCTTCCATCCCCCTCAACGTGGTTATAGATACCATCTTGTATCGCCTCAATCAGCGTTGTTTTACCGTGGAACCCGCCACCTGTTACAACGTTGACGCCACCGCCAAGTGCAAGACCGTGGACTGTGCCAGCATATGGTAGGTCGACGGAAACCCTTAACTCGGATGGACTCTCAAATCTAATAGCATTCTCCAGAGGTCTCTGGCTCAAACTACTCTCTCTCGGCAGGATAGCACCATCACGTATGAATGCTACATAACCGTTATCATAGAGCCAACTCCTTAATGCATCCTGGTCTAGGCTTATGTGCACATGCCTAAGAGCCTCATCCGTATGAGACTCAAACCATTCTGAAACCTCGCCAAAAACCCTTGGCAATGCTTCGAGGAGGAGTCGCTCCGCTTCCCGTCCCTTAACACGTCTACCATCGGCTGGCAGGCCTGCATAAACACGTAGTAAAAGATTTTTGTCAACCACCTCTGCTTGGCTCCTTACGAGTATCCAAGGTCCTGGCCTAGGAGTAGATATCTCGCAGCTACTTGCAGTACCGCATTTCCGCGTGTATCTACGTGTAACACGGTGGAGGATTCGAGACGCCAAGTCAGAGAGGGCTCGAGACCATCCCTCATCGACGGGTCTAAGAATGTCTGAAATACCTGTTTTCGCCTCTATGATGCTGGGCGTGGCGAAGGGATCTCCTTGAATCTTTGCTATCCTGATCTCTACATTCCCTGAATGATATTTTTCACCTTCTAATTCCTTGTATGCTTTATAGCCTCTTCCATCGATTCTCTTCAGGATTTTCCTGATGTACTCCATATACTCATCCTCTCCTCTTCCACGGGAAGACGTTGGGGCGGGGAGTTGAAAAAGATGGGGATAGAGAAAACGTGGGGTTTAGTGATAATATTTGCTTAGCTTATCCTCTAGGAGGCTCCACCACAGTATACTCATGCCTATTGATGATAATAATATCACCAGGAACGAGTATAGCCATGGTAGTATGAACATTGCACCAGTTATGGATAGGCGGAGCATGTTTGGCGCGTCTAGCATTCTTGCCAAGAAGAGTAGTCCGGGTCCGAGCAGTCCTGTGAGGATGGCTGCTATAGTGACTCTTTTCAACTTCCATGTCGAGAGTCCGATGAAGATGCCTGCCAGCAGTGAAGCTATACTGTTTGCCATATGTGTTTCTATGGTGAGGCCGCCGATATAATAGCCTGCCAGTCCTGCCATGACATAGGATCCCAGGCCTAGGCTTTGATAGATATCCCATGCGTTTCTTCTCTCCACCGCGGGTCACCCCCCAGACGGATGGAATACCTGTATAATGTAATCGCTCTCGGGAGTTCCCGGCAAACCATCAGGCTCGGAGGGCATTGCTATAGTATGATATTGCCAGTTAACCCACTCCAAGTATAGGTCCTCGAAATGATCACTTAGCGGGTTGCCATTCTCCCCGCCAGGAGTCATAAGCCAGCCCGCTTCTTCTGTTCCGAGAGGTGCTACAAAACGTATGCTTGGCCCATGGGCCACCGGTGGAAGCGACTTTCTAGGATCATCTGGTCTCTGGGGAGCTACGTTGATGGTGTAGGGGCCTCCGTTAGCCGGTTTCTCCGGGTAGGCAAACCACGGGAGTACTTGCCCGAAGATAGGATTGGTAAACTTGTAGTAGTGTAGTTGTCCCCATCTCCATTCTTGTATCGGCTTGTTGTTATAGAATGCTGATAACATTTGTATTGCCTCAACTAATCTTCTCGCCACGAACTTGTCTGGATCCTCACCTGTGAACACGTTGATCATATATGGATCCCCAGCCGCTAGGCGGTCAAGAATATAGCTAGTAACCTCGGCTTTGGCTAAACAGTAGTCCATCGGGACACTAGACGCGTTAAGCAAGGGATACCACATGTCATAATGTACAAGTAAAACCCAGAGAAACGCTATAGCAGGTTCAGGCCTATCGGCATCCATCTTATAATCCCAATTACTTAATAGTGCAAGAGCCTGTCTCGCCTCAGGAGGGAAATTCGTAATCGTAGAGACCAGCGAGATCAATTTAGGAACTATCTCCCTCATCGCAACACTTGTTACGTCGAGTTGCATAGTCTTCAACTCGTCAATAGATACCACTCCATCGCCGAGAGACGAATTCATCATCTCCGCTATTCTTTCATACCTATAAGAGTCACAATAATAGCTCTGCAGTTCGAAGGGATACTCTCCGTAGGATAATATCCTGTTATTAGCGGTTATCACATAACCCTCAGGCGGGTTAAGAAGCCTCGGGATATATGGATAATCCACATAACCAACCCACTCACCCTCACCGGCACTACCATTAAACGGTAGCAATCCATAGTTAACAACCCGTACTCCACCCTTAACCAGAACGGGTATGGGGTTTCGCACTGGTATAAGCCCTGTGGGAGAATATAGTATATTCCCCTGGTCATCGGCGACGATCATGTTTTGTATTGGTGCATCAAAATACTGTTGAGCCCTAGCATAATCAAATATACTTTCTGCATGGTTTATAGCGTAAGCCCACACTGCAACCAGACTGGGCTCGAGCCCAGTCCACCTCATCGCGAAGCTCATGTTCACGTTTCCGTATTGGCGGGTGAAGATGGGTCCATGCACGGTCTTGTATACCGTGAAGTTTACGATTTCAAAGTGGTCTCCGTGCCTGACCCGGATCTTCTCAACAACCTTTTGAGGCTCGATCCAAGAGCCATTGTAATAATATCGTCCATCATTATCCCACACATAGTAGTACCAGTCTATAGTATCGATAAAGGAGTCGGTGTCCCCCCAGGCCGCATGTTCTGTACGCCCTATAACTATGAAGGGTATACCTGGAAATGACACTCCGTAAACGTTTAGCCCCGTATCTTGCGCTACTAGATGTGCTTCGAACCATACGGGGGGAGCTGTCAGTGTTAGGTGGGGGTCGTTAAGAAGCACGGGTTTCCCTGTCTCGGATACTGTCCCGGAGACCATCCAGTTATTAGATGCTCCCATGAACTGGCGGTAGGGAGGTGCCCAATCCATGTTGGCTCCTCTAACGCCGAGGGGACCGCCTGTAGGAGCACCCGTGAAGGATTTTTCAGTGGTATTAATCGGCACCTGGAAGGGGTCTATATACCTGTAGCCTGGGTATGCGAAGGAATATCCCATGAAATCATCGATATAGTCCTTGTAGCTGTCTCCCTTAATGATAGGCTCGTTGTAGGGTTGCGTGTCGAGTTTTAGGCGCGCTATTATATCGAGTCCCACCGTGTATGTTAGGAAGAGACGATCAACGTCGCTGGTATCGAATGCCAACTGGTACGTTATGAGTTTAGCGACCGCTATAGAGTCCCTTACACTCCATGGTTCCGGCTTAACACCGAGGAGTTGATATTCTATGGACGGATCGTGGGTTCTTAGATACTCGTTGACACCACGTGTAAACGCCTTCAATGCTTCAAGTGTCTTAGCAACCACGGGGTCTGTTGCCGCCATTTGTCTTAGCAAATTATAACTTTCATTTACTGACACGTAGAGTTGTAGGTTTCTCATGAACATATCTGTCTTTAGAGCGTCTTCCCCCACCAGCTCTGACAGCCTACCATAGACCAGCCGGCGTTCCAGGTCCATCTCGAAGAACCGTTGGCTTGCTTGTATCCAACCGTAAACCATGAACGCATCGTACTCGTGTTCTGCGAAAATGTGTGGTATGCCATGGGAGTCGTAATATACCTGGACATCGCCTTGGAGCCCTTCTATATCGATATCGGCGGCTCGGAGATGAGATCTAACAGGTTCATACCATAAACCATGGAATGTATCTAGGGTATATTGGTATGCCGGTTGCATTGTCAAGGGGGCGGCAACTGCTATTAGTGAAATTAAGAGAAACAGCGCTCCAATAGCGATCCTCACTTTACGTGTTAACCTCAACTATGCAGCACCCCATACGTTCCCGGCAGGAAGACGGGTAACAGGCAGGTCAAGCTGAACCTTAATGCCGGGATATTAGGGAGGGTCAGCCGTGTATGAATAGAAAAATGTTTGGTGTAGATAAAAATAGTTCACAGAATAGGAACAAAAAGATTAAGGGTTTGGTTTAGTAGTAGTACCAGATGCTCTTGTAGTCCTCGGGATCCTCGCCGTAGACTTCTTTCAGCTTATCCAGGTACATCCTTATCGAGACGATGTCAGTATAGACATAGGGATCAACGATCTGTATGTTCTTCTCCCACGGGTGCCAGAGATAAACTCTCCTACCATCGGGCCGTATCATTATGAGCTCGTGGTCTTGCCAAGCCCTGACATGGTTCTTTCCAAGTCTGGGCACGTTGAACACGGGCTCGTCTGTTCTGAAGGTTCCAGGTAGAAGCCTTGCTTCCTCTTTCCTCTCTTGAAGTATACGTGCTACAGGTATAACGTAGTCCTTAGTCTCCCACTTGCCCTTAGTGTAGAAGCTATAGTACGGGTCAATGCCCACCTTCTTGAGAGCGATCCTAAGCTTAACGGTTTCGAACCTCCTACTAACCCAGAAGGTGAAGACCTGCTGGTTATAGACGTACATCTTATTCTTCTTAATCCTCTCTACTGCCTTCCCCATCTCGGGCGTGACTTCGCTGGCAGACTCTACATGTGTCACGATAGTAACATTCCTCTTACCAGGCTCAACATAGCTTCCTAGAGCTTCAGCTATCTCATCTGTGATCCTCATAGGCACCGTTACCGGTACTCGAGTACCTATCCTTATATGCATCACATGGTCAAGCTCTGCGAGTCTCCTAACAATGTGCTCCAGGAAGTCATCGTTCAGGATGAACGGGTCGCCACCGGTGATAAGGACGTCTTTAATCTCAGGGTGATTGGCGAACCAGTCGATGGCATCATCTATGTTCTTCTTGGAAGGCACACCCCTCGGGTCGAGTGCCGTCTCTATCTCCCAGTTCCTCTGGCAGTATACACAGATTTGTGGACAAGTGTTGGAGGCCTTGATGATGGCAACCATGGGGTATCTGCGGGTTATAAGTGGGTGGGGACTAGTGTCGTGCTCGCCCATAAAGTCAAAGTAGTATTCCCTCTCATCCCTATGCGCGATGATCTCTGTAACAGTATGCAGCGGCGGCAACACCTGGCTTCTGGGTTGCGCGTCCACAGGACTCCAAGACGAGTCTAGATCGAAGAGGTGCAAATAATATGGGGTGATACCGAAGGGTACCTTATACTGTATGGCTAGCTCTATACTCCTCTCATACTCCTCGGGAAGATCGGTTAGGTCCTTAAGGGCTAACAGTCCCTTACGACCCTTCAGAACATGCTTGAAATGCCATTTATAATCCCACCAATCGTCCTCGCTACCTCCGAAATATTCGAGAATCCGCTCCCTATTTTTCTTCCTCAGCTCGATAACCTCTGGATCTAGACCAGTAGGATACTTGTTAAGATACTCCCACATCCTCTGAGCTAACATGTCAAGGTAGTTTGACCTGGCTATACCGGCCTGTCTGCCGTGGATCCTCCTAAAATCTACATATGGAAGACCCTCAGCGTATTTGGCCGGGTAAATGTCTGGTCTACCATTAATGGCCTTTAACAAGTGTTTGAACTCTAGTATGAAACCCTCGTCTACCTCTTCTTTTGCTTTATCATCCCCCCGAGCCATCCTCCAGAGATAGCTTAGGGCGCTAAAACCGGTGAACTCCTCGTTCCGGGGACTAATAACGTTCCTGAATACCTTTAAGGCCTCTCTGGCCTGTGCCTCGATGAGCGGGTGTACAACGCGTACACCAGTCATGTATTCCCATTCCACTTCTGCCAGATACTGGAAAAGCCTTCTCCTAGCCTCCTCTAATGTTGCACTAGTCCGTAAAATCTCATAGACGTTCCTGTCTTCGCTCCAGAGAACCTCGTCAAGGTCCACATCGACAGCGGGCTTAAGGACTTGGACTGGAACTTTGAGCTTGAAAAGTCTTTCCGATAGCTCTTTAAAGGGTGTTGGGGGTACATCCACTAGTTTAGACATCTTGGGGTCACCCTCTGATAGGGGGGTATCCGCCCCTTATATTATGTTATAGACGGTATTGTACGAGTGAATCAACCACTTTTCAATATTTGTATATAAAATTTCCTATCCCAATATAACGTCTAGAAGGTTAAAACAAAGGTATCCCCACCCACCCCTCGGACACATTATTTTCTTTACAATATACTTTTTATAATAAGCCAGCAAGATGATATTCAATGTAAAACCAGTTCAGGGCTAGGAGCCCGATATGCATCCACACGTGCGATACGGGCTCCTAGCCCGGCAAGGGCTTCCCTCCGCGATAATACGCCTGTCAGCATCGCGTTCGAGAAGTCCGAGAAGGGTGATGCTGGGATGTCAGAGTCGGTATCCCTAGAAGAAATGCCTATAGAAAAAGAAAAACTTGAGATGCTAAAGAAGATTATGGTTGAACGCGCCAAGACGGGTAAAGCAAGGAAAGTTATATTCGTAGTCGCCCTTCTATTCATGATACTCGAATTATTCTATGTCCTAGGACTCAACCTAGCTATAATCAATGCGTTAACACACCTAGGTGTTCCCAGAGAGACAGCTTACATTTTGACCAGACCGGATATATTTTTCCAGACGCTTCCCAGGAAAGGTATAATCCTTTCGCTAATAATATTCTCAGCAATAATACTCTATCCTATGCGTAGGGGTAAACCCACCGAAGAGATACCATGGTATGACTGGATAATTGCAAGCGTTCTAGCCGCGATGCCCCTATACATAGTCTACCTTTATTTGAAAACACATACTGTAGAAGGCAGTATAACCCAGCTAACAATAATCGAACTAATATTCATACCCGGCATACTGATAGCTGTACTAGAAGCCACGAGAAGAGCCTTCGGGATAATCCTACCCCTAATCGTAGTAGTATTCCTCGGCTATGGATTCCGATACGCCATAGACGTAGCCTATGCAAGAGGGAAAGGCCTCGAAGAAGGCCTCCGCTTCATTTTCAACCAGATGATAGGGCAAAACACGGGAGTACTAGGAGTACCACTCGAAGTAATGATAATCTACGTCTTCGCATTCCTCTTCTTCAGCTCCATCCTAGAACAAATGGGCATAGGACGCTACATAACAGAACTCATACTGTCACTCTTCGGAACAAGACCCGGAGGGCCGGCAAAAGTAGCAGTAGTATCAAGCATGCTCATGGGAATGATATCAGGTAGCAGTGTAGCTAACGTCTTAACCACAGGAACTTTCTCCATACCCACAATGAAGAGGGCAGGCTTCCCACCAGAGATAGCCGGCGCAGTAGAACCAGTAGCAAGCACGGGAGGACAGCTCATGCCCCCCATAATGGGAGCCGCAGCTTTCATAATGGCAGAATTCCTCGGCAGACCCTATAGGGACATAATGATAGCAGCCGCCCTACCAGCAGTACTCTACTTCTACAGCATCTACGTCTTCGTCGATAAGGAAGCGAAAAGACTTCACATGAGGCCTCTTACAAAAGAGGAGCTACCGGATAGGGCAAGGCTCCTCAAGAAACTCTATCTGACACTCCCCATATTCATAATTATTGTAGCACTTCTAAAGCTAAGCCCGCAACATGCCGTGATAGCATCTCTTGGAAGCGCCATATATGTTGCTTGGCTGGCAGCAGACGCTGTACCCAGGATACACAAGATAATAGTGACGCTCATCGTATTGGGCTCGACGGCTCTCTTCATGGCCATAGGACTTACATTCGGGTCATCTTTGCTAGTGATGGGCGTAGTTATGTTCCTCTATACAGTCTATCCAGGACTAAGAATACGTGGAGCCAAACAGCTAGCCAAAGCCACCATAAATAGCATTGAACTAACTCTGAGGAACAGCGTACCCGTATTCCTGGCCGCAGCATCGGCAAGCATTGTTCAATCCATGATCATATTCACACAGCTGCCACAGAAACTAGCAGGAGTACTCATCGACATAAGCGGCGGATACATCTACCTGCTACTATTACTCACTGCAATATTCTCAATAATACTAGGTATGGGAGTTCCAACAACCGCAAACTATATCATCACAAGCACCGTACTAGCCCCAGCAATAGTCACGGCCGCAACCCTATGGCTCCACTATCCCAACGGTTACCAGTTGAATACGTATGCGGAAGCTCTAGGTTTATCATTAAACGCTAGAACTAGCACAGCGGAATTCGCAAGTCACATGTTTGTATTCTACTATGGAATCCTTGCCGACATAACGCCTCCAGTCGCATTGGCAGCCTTCGTGGGCGCCGTCTTGGCGGGAGCGGACTTCTGGAAGACAGCTATAAACGCGACAAAGTACGGCTTCGCAAAGTATATCCTACCATTCATCTTCGTGGCAAGCCCACAACTACTGGTAACATCGATAGTAGTTTGGAGAACTGCTGATTATATTCAATTGCTAAAAGTCACGTTGGCTGCAGTGATGATAATTCACGCGGCTTCGAGCGGGTTCACCGGATGGCTATTCGGGCACATAAAATCACGGATACTAAGGTACACCTTGATCGTCGTATCGATCGCCGCAGTATCAATGAATGACTATCTGATAGCGTTGACGGCAGTACTGTTTATCTATGCCCAAATATCACAAATAATCAAGGCTAGAAAGGGGCTTACAGGGCTTAAAGAATCACTTTCTGGTGTCGAGCCCTCCTGATCCCACATATTTTATTTCATAAACTCCTTTGTGGAAACATCCAATATCAACCTGTCTATCACTACAACTAAAGCTCAGATTACAATAAGGGAAGATAAAGTAATACCGAACAACACGATCCTTTAACTCATCCAGTACCATTAGTAAGGAGTAATGACAACCAGACGTCTCTAAAACCTTTTAATACTTCCAAAATCCATACTCTAATACAACTAGCAGTAAAATCTCCCCAAATATTTGGGGGAGGTGCGTATTCCACATGAAGAAAGGTTTAAGCCAAACAGCTTGGATTGGCATAGCGATTGTCATCATAATAGTCATCGTCGCAGCCGCCCTAATGATGGGTGGAGGCGGTGAGACCACTAACCAGACAGGCGGCGGAGCCGGCGGTGGAGCCGGTGGCGGCGGACCGACCGGTACATTCACAATGTACACCGGCAGCTCCGGCGGTGTCTACTACCCAGTAGGAACTAAGATCGCACAAGTAGTCACAGCTTACACCAACTTGACAGTAAACTCGCAGGAGAGCGGTGCAAGCGTGGCCAACGCAAACGCTATCAAATCCGGAGACACCGACTTCGCCATAATGCAGAGCGACGTAGCCTATTTCGCTTACAATGGATTGAAACTTGAGGACTTCGACCCCAACCAGGGCGGTTCTCCCGTAACCAACCTGAGAGCACTAGCAGCCCTCTACCCAGAGCCCATACAGATCATAGCCAGAGCTGACGCTGGCGTCCAGACCATCTGGGATCTACCCGGCAAGAGCGTTGCCGTAGGAAACGTTGGTAGCGGATTATACGCTACAGCAGAAACAATACTCAGCGCTCTAACTGTCAACGGGCAGCCACTATGGGATCAGATAACAAAAGTCGAGAAGGGATACAAGGACGCTGGAGATGATATCAAAGCCGGCAACGTGCAGGTGTTCTTTAACGTGGCTGGTGTACCAACACCTACTGTACAGCAGATGGCAGCCCAGGTAGACCTAGTCTTAGTCGAGGTACCCGACGATGCATACCAACAACTCGTCAGTGCAGGTCTAGGCAACGTATACGTCCAGCTAGTCATACCAGCCAACAGCTACGACTTCCAGCCCAACGATGTGAAGACCCTGACCGTGAAGGCTCTACTAGTAGCCAGCGCTAACGTGCCCAACAACGTCGTATACACGTTCCTCGATGCAATGTTCAGCCACCTAGACGAAATAAGACAGGCACACGCAAGAGCAGCGGACATAAGCCTACAGACAGCCCTCGAGGGAGTCTCAATACCTCTGCACCCTGGTGCAGTGCAGTTCTACCAGGACAAGGGATTAACAGTACCTCAGTCCCTACTCCCACCTAGCAGCTAACCTTAATTCCAAATACCTGGTAACCAGAACAACCACAACCCATTTTCTTTATTTTATCTTTCTAATCAATGGTAGTCCTCATTCCCCTAGCACATATTTTGTTTCTCTACCCAGTATACGTCTCAGTAGAGAGGTAGGACACCATGGCTAACGATTATGATGTTATTGTGATCGGGGCGGGACACAACGGCCTCATAACCGCCACAATATTGTCGATGCACGGGCTAAGAGTTGCCGTCCTAGACAAAAACCCTCGGCCCGGCGGGTTAGCTGGCGGGTGGCCGGGTGGAAGCGTCTTTGCATATGCAATAGGACTGATACCGTCCGAGCTTGATGAGTGGTTAGGTTTAACGGAGGGAATAGTCCATAAGCCGGATCCAAGTTGGGTCGAGCTCGATGAGGATCAACGTCCAATTATACGGTGGTGGCGAAACCTCCGATTGTTAGCACGCGAGTTAATGGAGAACGGTATCGAAGGGATAAATGAGTTTTATAGTTTGATAGAGCGGTTTTGGGGTTGTATGAAACAACGGGGACTATATTATACAGGGACGCCTCCTTCGCAAGGAGAGGCGGCGTCAGTACTAGATGGATGCGGTGTCGCGGAAATCGTCGAGAAGAAGAGTAGAACCCTTATTAACGTATACCTGGGTGGCCGGGAGGATCTCTTTCTCTATCCTTCAATGCTAGACTCGAACGGATTTGCCCTCGCGTACTATCACCAAAACATGAACCGGTGGAACCTACCCATAGGGGGAATGTCCCGGTTTGCATGGAGACTCTATAACAGGACTAGAAAAGCGGGAGCCAAGGTCCTTTTAGGAAAGCGCGTTACAGGTATACAGGTAGAGAGGGGGAAAGCCTCGGGAGTACTCCTCGAAGATGGAAGAAGGATCCACTCCCGTACAATTGTCTATGCCGGTAGCATACCATACCTCAGATACCTCATCGATCTACCCGAATACGAGTCCTCAACGCTTGAAAAACTGTCATCCAAGAAATACTATGTCTTCAGAACCGACATTATACTAGACAAGAAGCCCAACCCTCCCATAGAAGATTCGTGGCACGGATACCCGATCCTCGTCTACTGGACGAAGAGCGGGGGAGGAGAATATAGCTACCCAACGCTCATCTCGGGCACTATAGAAGGGCTACACCTAGTTCAAGTGGGAGGCTCCAAGGTAAGACCCGACGACCCCGTGGCCCCCGGTGTAGAGCCGAGACATGTTGTATGGTATGAGTCTCGGGGACCTTTCCACCAGGAAGAATGTTGTCTTAACCTTACCGGGCATCCGGATCATATACCGATGAAGGATCCCATCATGTTCGACCAGAGGCCTCTACCCGGCTGGGGTGCGTATAGAACCAGTATACCATGCCTATACCATGGGAGCGCGAGTAGCTATCCTGGCGGGGAACTAAACGGGGTTCCAGGGCTAAACGTAGCCCTTAGGACACTATCCGATCTGGGTGTAAAGCCTCGCATACCATTTCTGACGAAGGCAGCATACCGGCGAACCGAGGGTTACCCGCCCAGAAAACAGTGGGGGATGACCTGCTAATTCGTGTATGGCGGGGGTTCGGCCCGCTGAAAGAGTCCGTCATCGGCTGCAGAGCTCTGGCACTGGCGGTTACCACATGACCCCCGCCAAGGTTATTGATGTTTCTAAAGTTGTCAGAGATATGTATGTCGGATTAGCGGGATGGATTTAAAAATGGGTTATGAAGGTTTTAGGTGGCTTATCTAAAAACTCTTATCGTGGGGGAAGGGTGTTTTAGGCGCTAGGTGCTTTAAGGACGTTTTCCACTACCTTAGCCAAATGCTGTGGTTTCGTGTACCACTTGTCGTACTGGTACTTCTTCCCCTGATAGGATAGCTCGACATAGTCTCCCGTGTCCCTGATGGTCATCACGATCTGGGTTCCCTTGACGATACTGAAGCTCGAAGCTCCTTTAGGCAGTATTTTGAGCCCTAGCTCCTGGAGCAGGGGACGGATCTTATCCTTTACCTCGGCTATATATTCTGCACTACTCAACAGGTATGCACCTCGCACATTATACATGCTCTGGTGTGCGTGCCCTAGACTCCTCTTAATAAATATGCCGCATCCCAGTGGAACTACCTGTAATCATAATGGAAAGGTGTATCTAGTTTTTAATACCTATACCAAATACTAGATTTTATCCGAGGAAACCATATACGAGCCATACACTCCGACAAACCTCCGGCACAACCCCTCCCGGGAACATCGTCTCCTGACCCCACGGGAGCCCTCGTTCGGGCGGCGTGCCGGAGAATGTTGGGGGAGGTGTTCATAGGCATGAAGATAGAAGATGTTAAGACGATAACCGTTGTAGGAGCAGGCACCATGGGCCATGGTATAGCCGAACTAGCGGCTATGGCCGGCTACAAAGTATACTTGGCCGACATCGCCCAGGAGATTCTGGACAAAGCATTGGAGAAAATCAAGTGGAGCCTCCAAAAACTCTACCAGAAAGGTATGTTGCGGGACAGCGTCGATACCGTCATGTCCAGGATAACCCCAGTGGTTAACCTGGGGCCAGACAAGAATTACACCGAGGCGTTCGCCCAAGCCCTGTCCGAAACGGATGTTATGATAGAAGCCATAATCGAAAGGATAGACATAAAGAAGATGTTGTTCGCCTACGCTGACAAGCACACCCCGAGCCACGCGATCCTAGCCACCAACACTAGTAGCCTTCCGATAACCGAGATAGCATCCGCTACCGGAAGGCCCGAGAAGGTTGTTGGCATGCACTTCTTCAATCCGCCGCCCTTAATGCCCTTGGTCGAGGTCATCAAAGGCGAGAAGACTAGCGACGAAACGGTCGATCTCATAGTAGCCCTCGCCAAGAAAATGGGTAAACAGGCAGTTATAGTTAAGAAAGACGTTCCCGGCTTCATAGTAAACAGGATCCTCGCCAGGTTCCTAAACGAAGCCTGCTGGACAGTCGTAAGAGGAGGAGCTACCGTCGAAGAGGTAGACGCCACAGTACGATACACTATGGGCTTCCCCATGGGCGCCTTCGAGCTGGCAGACTATAGCGGGATAGACGTGTTCTACTATGTCTTCACAGCAGTATCAGAGAGGGGCTTCAAGGTAAACCCCTGCCCGTTGTTCAAGGAGAAATTCGATGCTAAAGAGTACGGTATGAAGAGCGGCAAAGGCTTCTACACCTACCCAGCACCCGGCAAGTATGCCAGGCCTGACATACCCAAGGACAAGGCGGGTAAGGTCAACCCTGCCAAGCTCATAGCACCCGCCGTCAACGAAGCGGCTTGGCTATTGGAGAACGATGTAGCAACAAAAGAGGACATAGACAAGGCCGTCAAGCTAGGACTCGGCTGGCCAAAAGGAGTATTCGAATTCGCGGACGAGTACGGTATAGACACCATAGTAGCCGCGCTCGAAGAACTCTACAAGGAGACAGGTTTCGACGAATACAAGCCCCAGCCACTATTACTAAAAATGAAAGAAGAAGGACTACTAGGCAGGAAAACAGGCAAAGGATTCTACGAGTACGGAACAGCCGAAGAGAAGCAAATGGAAACCCTCATAATAAGAATAGAAGAACCCATAGCATGGATCATACTCAACAGGCCCAAAAAACTCAACGCCCTGAGCCCCAAGCTACTCAAAGAACTAGCAATAGCCCTCGACGAACTAGAAGAGGACGACCGCGTCAGGGCAGTCATACTCACAGGCAAAGGACGAGCGTTCAGCGCGGGCGCAGACGTTACAGCCTTCATGGGAGTCACACCCTTCAAAGCAGCAATATTCAGCAAGCGCTTCCAAGAACTAACACTCAAGATGCAACTATACTCCAAACCAATAATAGTAGCAATCAACGGCTATGCCCTGGGAGGCGGCCTAGAAATAGCGATGAGCGGAGACATACGCATAGCAGCCGAAGGAGCCATGCTCGGACAACCAGAGATAAACCTAGGCTTCATACCCGGAGCCGGCGGAACCCAGAGACTACCGAGACTCATACCACGCGGCCGCGCATTAGAACTCATCTTCACCGGCGACATGATCCCAGTATCAGAAGCAGTAAAACTAGGACTGGTAGACCGCGTCGTCCCTCCAGAGAGGCTCGAACAAGAAGCCAGAAGCCTAGCAATAAAGATAGCCGAGAAACCGCCGCTCGCGTTGATGGCAGCGAAATACTCGGTCAACTTCGGCTTGGAGAGCAACATATGGGCTGGACTAGCACTAGAGTCCACCTACTTCGGACTCCTCTTCAGCACCGACGACGTAGTCGAAGGAGTAACAGCCTTCCTAGAGAAGAGGAAGCCCAAGTTCAAGGGACAGTAAGAGCCCCCTCTCAACCATCCTCATTTTTCCTCTAACCACATATCTATCCTAGACCGTTAACTCCTCGCCTTCCTCCTATGGCTTAAGGACCTGGCTAGAGAGATTGTTGAGAAGGCTAGCGCTGTACCATTGAGTAGCGTGAAGACAATGTCATCTATGCTTAGTGCATATATTGTTAATAGGAGGCTTCCCAGGGAGTATATAGCGGCCAGCCTGGCTGGAGGAGGATCCCCCGAGAGCCCAGTCGCCCAAGCCGCTACCACCAGTAGCATGCCAACAAAACCCACAGCTTCAATGTTCATTTCTACACGTCCACCCTCCAAGTTCACGGCTGACAGATTATATTGGATCCCCCGAGACGGTCCCCGCCTCATCCCATACCATGAATCCGCCTAGTCGGCGGCGTCAGGCGGGGCAAGGGGCTTCGGGGTTCGACGGGTAGGCCTGCGCCCGCCAATGCATTAACATGTTATATTATCTCAGATTTAATAGTGCTGGAGGGGGAGTATGTATTATAATGGGGGGTTCGACTTTAGCCAGAGGTGTATCTC
>WAOQ01000038.1 GCA_015521205.1 Desulfurococcales archaeon | reverse complement strand
TTTTCTATTACAATCTTACACTTTTCTATTAGACATGTTAAAAACGCTCAATACTCTCATAATACAAATAATGGGAAAAACCTCGAATACTCCAATCCATGTTCATCAAAATAAAGATATCCCTTTCCCTTCTCCTTGGCCAGATATGTATCATGTGTAGCTACTAACACCAGAGCGTTATCTGAGTAACGTATGATTATATCTATTATACGTTTGCGAAGATTCCATCCTAGATGGCTGAAAGGCTCGTCTAACAACAATATTTTTGGTTTCGGGGCTAGGGCCCTTGCTAGCGCGACCAACTGTTGTTGTCCCCTAGAAAGGTTTCTTGCAGGTTTGTCCAGGAGGGGTTCAATTCCAAATAGTCTCGCGGTCTTCACTACCTGTTCTCTTCTTACAATGCCTCGTATCAGTAGGGGATACTCAATGTTTCGGCGAACTGTTCCCCGAAACATTACTGGGGTTTCGTGTACGTATATGGTGCATCGTCTTAGTTTATCTACATTAGACTTCCAGTCTACCGTCTTGCCGCATATTTGTATAGTGCCTTTCTGGGGTTTGTAGAGTAGCCCCATTATCTTCAGCAAAGTTGTTTTCCCGGAGCCGTTTGGTCCTAGGAGGAAATAGAGACCCTTCCCGGGGAGCGTTAGAGATACGTTTTTGAGGACCCAAAAATCGCTTTTTGGATATTTATACCATACATCGTCGAGCTTTATCATCGATAGGACACCTTGTTGAACCTATTGAGCAGGATCGACGTAATGATTAATATTGCCAAGAGTGCTAGACCCAGTTTTATAGCGTCCCCAAACTCGCCCATACTAACATCCAGGGCTATAGCTGTCGTTATGGTCCTCGTTTTCCCTTCAAGATTGCCACCTACGAGGAGAGCTATGCCTAGCTCCCCTGTCGCCCTTGAGAACGCCATTATAGTAGATCCAGCGATGGTGGGTAAAGCCTCGGAGAGTACAGTATCCCTTGCCTGGCTGGGTGTTGCTCCGAGTGTGATGGCCGTTTCGCCGTAGGTATCGTAGAGACTAGTGATTACACGATGCAGGGTCCCTATGAGGAGTGGCGTGATCAGGATTGATTCTCCTATAATTATCGATTGTGGAGTGTAGAGTAGACGTAACGGGCCGAGGGGGCCGTGGCGGCTGAACAGTAGGTAAAGGAGTAGTCCTATTAGAACTGTGGGTATGCCTACGATCGATTCTAGTGCTTCGGCTACAGTTCTTGGTCCTTTAACGGCGAGCCTATAGGCTAGTGGCAGGCTCCATGTTGTGGCTAGCAGTGTCGCGGTGCCGGAAATTGCTAGCGTCCGTAGGGTTATGTCGGTTACCGTATCCATGGTTATCCTACCCTTGAGCGGTTATTTCACTCCATTTCTCCTGTAGCCATTCAATAGAGTCTTTAGCGGGATAGAAGAGAGGTTGTCCATATTCACTAATCCCGTAAGCTGCGATCAGGTTTTGGTGGTTAACAATATAGTGTATGAAGTCGAGGGAGACGTTGCGTTGTCGTCCTTCACAGGTGGAAACTAGGTATACACTGTAGATGTTTATTAGGTCGGGGGATTCGGTGTAGAGTATTTGTAAGTGGGGGAGTTGTCCTTCCTTTTTTAGTTTGAGGAATGTTCCTGTATCGGTCAAGGTGTATGCCTTTAATTCCTCGGCTATCAATAACGTGTTGCTCATCCCCTGGCCGCTGACTATGTACCATTTGTCCGTGTCAGGACTTGGTACATAGCCTACTTTATCCCAAATCTCCTTCTCCTTTAGATTTGTCCCTGACCGGTCGCCCCGACTTACGAAGATTGCCTTGCCTTCATTTCCGGCTTTCACAATTTTTGTGAACGCTTCTATGGTGTTGTGGGACTGGTTGACCCCTGCTGGATCGTTTGTGGGTCCTACTATTGCGAAATAGTTGTAGGCTATTATGTGGTGGTGTGTTAGGGTACCGTTTGCCAAGTATTTCGCTTCTAGGCGGGGGGCATGAACAAATACTAGGCAGACATCTCCTCGGGCTGCTCTCTCTAAGGCTTCACCACTACCAACTGCTATAAAGTTGATATCAACTTTTTCCCCGATGGTTTTCCGGTAGTTGGAGGCTAGGTAGTCAAGTAGTCCCGTGTTATAGAGGCTAGTCGTTGTAGATGCATAGAGGATTGTTTCCCGGTTTTGTATCGTGATGGGTGAGATGGCTAGGATCGTTATGAATGCTATACCGGTAATGAAGAGTAGCGTTGTTTTCGCTGGCCTCATAGTTGTCTACCTCTTTTATCCCGTTATCCTACAGGCCTGTTTAGGATAAGGTGGACAAATTATAAATAATCTATTATTAGATAACAGATAATTAAGGTGGACAATCGTTGGGATCACTCCAGGTAAAACACAAAGTCATATTAACTATAGACAACCGTGAAATGATAGACGACCAATTAATAGTACTCCTAGAGAAAACATTAGAACACGGTTCACTGCTCTCGGCAGCAAAAACGCTAGGTATAACCTATTCCAGAGCCTGGGAAATGATACGTAGAACAGAGAGAATCCTCGGGAAACCATTAATATCAACAACCAGGGGACGAAAAGGTTCAAGCCTAACCGCTGAAGCTCTGCAACTCATAGATGCCTACAAAAGAGAAATACGGAAAATAGAATCCTGCCTCAGAATGGGTGAATCCGGCGAAGAAGACAAGGTTATAGTTGATGTAGCCTACAGTCATGACCCACTACTTGAAATAATAATAGATAAATTGGGATTCAAAAGGGTATGCGCCGGATCGCTACGTTCACTAGCAATGCTAGCTTTAGATACTTCCAGAATAGCATGTTCACACCTATATGAACACGGAGAGAAGGCGGAGGCACACTTCCTAGAAAAGCTGGGAATTGATAAATTCCATGTATTAGGAGGCTATTGGAGGCAGATAAGCCTGGCCTACAATCCACGTATAGGAGCCCCAGGAGGCCTCTATCCACTGCTCAAGGAGGTTCTGCTGGGCAGGCTTACCGTAGCACCTCGTAACAGGGGCAGTGCGACAAGGGTTCTGCTGGACGAACTGCTTGAAGAAACTGCTGAGAGATACGGAATACCCTTCGAAAAACGCTCCATTAAGGGTTATAGTGGAACATATTGGAAGCATGATGATGTTGCCAGAGCAATAGCCATTGGGAAAGCAGATGTTGGCTTGACACTTACATATTCTGCCACGCTTTACAGGATACCGTTTATCCCTGTACGTTGGGAGAAGTATGAGTGTTACTCAATTTTTATCGATGAACATGTAAAACGTTTCTCTTCCGCGCTAAACTCGAGATGGCTTCGAGGACTCCTAGACTCCTCGGCTGGCTACTCCTTTGATAAACCGATGATGTAGAGGTGATGTAGAGGCAAGTGATGGGGCCCGGGCCGGGATTTGAACCCGGGACCTCCGGGTCCACAGCCCGGCGCTCTGCCAGGCTGAGCTACCCGGGCCATTCACATTATCACGGCCCGGGGGGACCCTTATCCCGTATAGCGGTGTTCCCGCTAGGTCACCGGAGCCCATCACTACAGTTTTGATCCCCGATACCAGTGTGGGCTCCTCGTACCGGGCCCCAGATTATCGGCTTGCCAATGTGAACCCTAGTAGACGCGGGGCTTTATAGTTTTCCGCCTGGATATCAGCCCGGTAGGATGATCGTGGGAGGTTCAAGTTTAATATTCAAATAAAACCTAGCTATTCTCATGTATTATTGCTGGTTTAGAGTTGGCATGTCTAGGTATTCCACCAGATGGATGATAGGATGGTTTGGAGGTGCAGTTTCTGCTATGCCCATACTTAATTATAAGGATCTTATCTGGACGGTGGATGTTACTCCAAAGTATGATGATCTGATAGGTTCATACGTTGTGGCTGGTTCCGAGCACGTGGCTGTCGTGGATCCGGGTACTAGGAATGGATTGCCTAAACTGCTTTCGTGGCTCGATGATAGAGGGTTTAAGCCTTCCTATATTGTTGTTACTCACATTCATCTGGATCACGGAGGAGGTGCCTGTGAACTCGCTAAGAGGTATAACGCGAAAGTATTTGTACATCCCCGTGGTGGAAAACACCTTATTAACCCCTCCAAGCTCTGGACTGCGAGCAAGACTGTTCTAGGTGTGGTAGCCGAAGAGTATGGTGAGCCCTCTCCCTGCCGTGAAGAGGATGTAGTGTTGACCAATGACGGTGAAACTTTAGAACTTGGAGGATTGACGTTGAAGTTTGTCCATACGCCCGGGCATGCAAGCCATCATCAAAGTATTTTCGTACCTGAGGAGGGTGTTTTGTTTAGCGGGGATTCTGCCGGCGTTATTTTGGAGGATAAACAAGGTGTGCCTAGGATAATTCCAACCACGCCACCACCTTTTAAGCCAGATGCCTATTTGGAGAGTCTGGAGAAGATGGCAAGGTTGAACCCTCAAGTTATAGGTCCAACACATTATGGCCTCTATAGCGATGCAGCTGCTCTTTTGAGAAGGCATATGAAACAGACACGGATATGGGTTGATACTGCATTGGAGTACGTTAATAGTGGTAGAGACGATATCAAAGGTTTCATTAAGTTGATGGCTGAGAGGGAGGAGGACGCCCGATTTTATGCGTCTAGCTTCAATGAGATCGTGAAGATGAGCTTCGTTTATGCTACCGTCATGGGTATGCTGGATTATGCGAAACGTGTTCTGAGTGGCTCATAGGTGGTACACCACTATGAAGTTTAAGAAGTATAGTTACAATTTTAATCCAGTCTATACCAAGTTATAATCATAGAAGGTGTCCGGGACTTGCATCCACAACAGAGACACTCAGGAATAAGCCCCATTGTATCTGCCATACTGCTCATAATCATCATAACAGCCGGAACAATAATATTCTACTCATTCATCCAGAGCGCTACATCCTCCACTGGAAGCCAGATAGAAAGAGCAGAGTCCAACCTAAGAGGGTTCCTCAAAATAGAGTCCTACCGTATAGGTCCAGGATACCTTCTAATCTATCTTAGAAGCATAGGTGGAGACCAGGTTATAGACAACGTTTATATTAAGGACGCGAGAGGAAACATCCTGGGCACGTACACGTTCAAATCACCAGTATCCATACCTGAGGGAGAGCTTAGAACAGTCTCCATCCCATTATTCACTATACAAGGATTGCAGGAGTACAAAGGTAGAATACAAGTTTTCCTATCGACCTCCACCGGAGCCTCGAGCGTCTCAACAACTATCGACCTAGGCAAAGCAGTCGAAAACCCTAGCCTTAAACTTGCCTTACTAGCAGGAAGAACAAGGGGGGACGGAGGCTGGAGCTGTAGTGTAGGAGATAGGAGTCTAAACAAGGATTATATACACTGGATCTATCTTAACCTAGCCACCGGAAAATATATGCTCCGATACGTTAGCGGTGGCTCCACAGCAGATAGTGAAGGATACGTCAAGGTCTATATAGACCAGAACGGTATCGACCTCTCTTCGCTAAGCTATAGTGAAAGGTATGCTCTTGGACCAGCGGTCGTATTCGTAAATCCCTACCGGGGTGCACAAGATTATACAGTCTGGGTCAAGGATATCAGGGGACATAACAACACCTATACACTTACACAGTTAACCTCAAACCCCAACGATTTAGTAGTAGATGCCGTAGTCTTCTGGGAGGACCTATGGTGGCCCGGGACAAGTGCATCGCTGGACAACTATATTGACCACGTGGTACGTGTCTCCGTGTTCTACAATAATACCGCCCGCATAGAAATTATACATGCTAGCGGATGCTATCTTCACTTCTTCATATACAACCCTACTAATGGACTTCCAGAGTTTGACAGTATCCCCTCACTCGTCCAGTCATACATGGATAACAGTTATACTCTACCATCAGACCTCGGTATAGTGTACGTAAAGACACACGGTGCCGGCGTTCCGGTACTAAACAGTTATGATATTTGGGATCCCGTGAACGGGGTATGGGTTTCCAGCTGGCCTCCAGTGTTCAGATCCGGGTGAACCGGCTGTTTTCACGGGTAGACCATGGTTCCTATCTTTTCTCCGTCGATTACTTTAACGGCATTATAGGGGTCTGAACCATGGACAAAGGCTATTCTTATCTTGCTCCTCTCAGCTATATCCATTGCTAGTCTGTCTAGGAGTTGGTAGGTTCCAGCCTTTACCTCTTGAGAGGCTAGTATGACGCGTAGCTCACTTAGGCTGATTGTGTCAAGTTTTTTGGCTTTGGGATCTTTTTTCGGATCTCCTGTATAGACGCCGTTTACGCGTGAAAGGTTTACGACGAGATCTGAGCCTACAGCCTCGGCCACAAGAAGCGATACAGCATTTGTGCTCTGACCGGGTTGGAACCCACCCATCACCGGTACCAAACCCGTAGTCCATGCCTGGAGTAGTTCCCTAGTGTTATGTGGTACTTTGGGATATGTTCGGGGTAATAGGGCATATGCTAGTAGGAGCGCGTTTAGCCGTGCTGCCTCAATGCCTATCTCGTCGAGTAGTCCCTCGGGCGCCCCGTGTTTTCTAAGGGTGGCAATGTAGTTTCTAGCTGTTTCCCCGCCACCAGCAACTATTGCTACCCTATATCCCCTCTCTGCTAGGGCGTCGAGGGTTTCTGCTAGACGTTGTATATACTCGGGCGTGGGTGGAGAAACGTAGTGTCCGGTTATCTTCAATACTATGCTGGGCATTTTCCTATCACCCATTCTTGGTTAGTGGTTGGGTGCATGAATCCCATATAATATCCAGTCTTTTGAGGAGTCCTGGTATTCCGGGGGTTACCCGGAACCCAGTCATGTTATCATGGAGTTGGAGTACCACTAAAACTCCACTGCTCCCAGCTATCATATCCACTTGGACGCAAGGGCTTTGCCTGACCTCGCCTCCTAATTGTTCGATGAACTCCAGAGTCTCGTTTCCCAGGATCTCCTTCCCTGCAACCAGTACTCTAGTAGATATACGGGGCATCACGTCTGCAAATCCTGTTATTATGGTTCTAAGGAAACTCTCTCCCCTACCCAGACCAGTAGTAAACAACAAGTATACCTTCCCAGAGTTCGACGCTATTTCGACGGCGTTGGAAACGATGTTATAGAAACCTTCTATTACCAATGCTCCAGGGGATACTTCTAGTCTACCCGCAAGCAACTCTAACTCCTCGACGGCCTCTGCTACCTTCCTCGCCCTCTTCCTCGACTCCTCCTCTATCCTAGCCAGCACACTAGTAGCTATTGCCCGGGGCGGCATTGCACGATACCAACCTTCAGGACTTTTGGAGACGAATCCCTTAGCCTCAAGTGTGCGTACAACGTCGTATATCCTTGGAAGCGGTACTCCGCTTTGTATGCTTGCCTCCCGCGGCGATGAAGCCCCCTGGAGTAATGCAAGGTATAGCAATGCTTCATACCTAGTTAGTCCTAACGCTGTCCTCATCTTCTCTATCAGTTCGTCTTTCCTGAGAGGCCGTCTAGGCATGATTGCTCTACCACACTCTTAACTTACACCGATCCATGGAGGTATGTCGCACTACCCGCCGAATATTCCCCCATGCATTCTCTACCAGGATTATTGTCTCGTTTCTATTTATTTAGTATCCATGCCTCTAGTAGTGTCTGTTTACGAAACTGGTTCCCAGGATAGCCCCAGACGCCCGGCCAGTTTACGTATCTCTACCATCTCCATATATGAAATGTACCTATCGAGCTCGGGCCATCGTTCCGGATAGCGGCGGACTAGGTGTTCTGGCCTATACTGTCCCATAATGTTCACCATGATCTTGTCCTGCTGCAGGTTCTCGGATATCCATCCTAGAACTGGGCGCGTGCAGCATTCTATGTGACCCGGTAATACCAAGTGCCGTATGATCATGTCACCGCCGTGGCGTGAGGCTATGAGTAGGTTGCGTGTAACCGTTTCCCAGTATTTTGGCACAGCTGATAGTCGGAAGGCACACCTGTTGTTACCGTACTTGAAGTCGGGGAGCCATAGGTCTATTATTCCTGCAAGGAGCATCGCTGCCTCCATGCTCATATACATGTTGCTATTCCATATCTGGGGTACGTTCACTTTTAGATGGCGGAAACTGTCGATTATGTAATGAAGGTTCGGCGTGGGCTCCCCTCCCACATGGTTTATGTTCTTTGCACCTTTTTCTCTTAGCTCCTCTTGTATAGCCGCAAGCTGTTGTGGTGTCTCTATTGCTAGCCCGTCCCGGGGATTCGTCTGGCTAATGTCCCAGTTCTGGCAATATACGCATGTAAAGTTGCATCCGCCATAGAATATCGTGCCACTGGGAACCAGTGGGGCTTCTTCGCCGAGATGTAGAAACCAAGAATGGACTACGGGATGCCAGCCTGTCCTGCAGGGCGGAATCCTCCCTGTCCTCCTATCTATCCCACATTTCCTTTCACACAGCATGCCCCGAGCGGCTAGGATATATGCTATTCTAGCCTTTAGGTCTAGGAGGTTTTCTTCTCCGGGAGCGACATTAAGGGCTTCGCGCATAAGCCTCTTAGCGGTAGCCCTGTCTTCTATCGTTTCATTGGCCAACTTTGTTATTTTACCTATATTCTTATTGTGTATCTCTAAGAGCCTCTCCAAAGTATCTCTCGGATCGTATTCTACTGGGACAAGGCGGGCTAATAGAAAGCGGGCTGGCGCCTTATCACTCATAACTAACCTATACCAGCCCAGCCTTCGCCGTACATCGGGGTTCCTCCAAACGGTAAGCGCATCTGGACGTATGAATGCCCATCTCACACAGCTACACCCGTCCCTGTAGGTATGGCGGTAGTTTCACCTTCTTCCCGGTGGGGGCGGGTTTTGCTTTGAAATAGGATTTGCAGTCGAATAGGGGGAAGAGTGATAAACACGAGTTGGACGGGTATTGTAGTGGAAGGCAACCGGAGGGTAGGGATGCAAAAGCTTGCTCTGTCTGCCCTAGTACAAGGTTTGCCCAGGCTTGTAAGAGTTCTTTGTCGGTTATCCTCGTCTGCCTCTCGACAGGACATCCCGACGATAACACGTATTCGCCTAGGGGTGGGAGTCTACCTATGGGGGCCGGCATACCTAATCCTTCATAGACGAGTATTAGACTTCCATATTCTACTGCCAGTAGAAGGGAGCTCAGGGATTCTAGGAGCTCGGTAGAGTCTACCTCGTATTCTTCCTGTCCTACAGGGTGACTAGACGGTTCGAGATCGAGGACCCCGGCTATAGCTAGGTTTTCGGCACGTGCGTATATCAATGTTCTATCGGTTTGCTGTCTACCCATTTTCCTTCACCTATCCCCCCTTGTAACGGTCCCCTGCGGGGGAGCTATTATTCTTCTAACAGCCCGGGTATTATTTCCTCGCCTGTCGACGTCTTTTTCAGAGTAGATATCACTATGTAAATGGCACCTGCTATTATGATTATGAAAAGTAGTATACCTATAATGAATATAGCCTTGAACCCCCCGCCTTCCCGGTGCTTCTCGAGTGCTAGGGTGTAGTTTCCAGATGTTGTTAGGTCTATTTCAAGGGTTTTGTTGAGATAGCCTGGAGCGTATGCTGTTATGGTATAGTGTCCGGGAGGTAGTCTAAATGTGCCCGGAGGAATGTTGTTTATGGATACTGGCCCTGTTATCGTAATGTTTGCATTGGGTATGGGGTTTCCTTCCTCGTCAGTCACGCTTACCGTGAGGTTATACTTTATCCTCTCCAGTTCAAAGGATACCTCATTGCCTCCCTCGACCAATGACACTATTGTACTCTGAGACAAGTAACCCTCAGCCTGCGCCGTTACATTATACGTTCCGGGTCTTAGGTATAGGGTTGTACGTCCTTGCACGTAGAGCCCAGCGTTCTCGGGGCCCTGTATGGTTACCTGTCCTGTTAGATAGTCTCCGGTATCCTTGTCTAGGATGGTGATGGTCAATGGGAGGCGGAGAAGCGTGAGTGGTACGTCGATGGATGTATTATTGTAGAGTGTTAGGTTTAGCGTTGAGGATACGTAGGATGGGGATTCCACTGTTATCACGTAATCTCCCCAAGGCAACGTGATCGACACGGTTCCATTTCCTGTTAGGTTCCAGGATAGAGACTCTTCTCTGAGCGATAAATAGGCATTGAAACTTATCGGTTTATGGGTGTCCGCGTCGTAAACATTAAGTGTAAGGTTGAAGTGCCGTCTAACCATTGTAACTTCGAGCTGCTTGTTGCCAACTAGGTTTACGGTGAACGCTCTTTGTTCGTATAAGGGGGAGTTGACGGTGAAATTGTATGTTCCCCAAGGCAGGGTCAAATGTAGCGTTCCATTCGATGTCTGGAAGATAAGGGTACTGCCAGTATCTACTTGTAGGGCATCTATAGATAGGCTCGTCCATGCTGGTACGCCGCTTAAATCATCTGTAAATGTTATGGTTAAATTATAGTTGACCCGTTCAAGTCCTATAGAAACAGTCGTCTGGCCCATCTCTAACTCCACGGTTCTGGCCATGTAATGGGGTGACGTGGCCGTTATAGTGTAGTTGAGGGGTCTTACCTTTACTAGCGCGGAGCCTGTTACGTTGAACTCATAAAACACCGCCCCCTTAGCCGGCATTTGATATTCTAGGTCTACTGTCGCGGTTATAGGTAGGAGGGTCAGTTTATCGTATACTACTATGACTAGGTCTGTGGTGATGGGTTGGAGGGTTATATTCAGCGAAGTGTTGGATTGTACCTGTATTTGGAGGGTTGTCCGGTTATAGTATGTACCCCATATTGTTAGGTTGTATCGCCCACAAGGTACCGTGAACTGTGCTTTTGCTGTCCCGGAGATAGATGTGTTCTGGGATACTGGTCCTTGTAGGGATACATGTATGTCTCCTAGAGGCGTATCCAGGTCGGGGTCTCGCAGGGATATTGTTAGGGTGAAGTTTTTCCTTTCGAGTAAGAAGAGTACAGAGGATGTGGTGGGTATCTCTATTTCTTTTGTCTGTGTCGTGTAGCTTGGATGGTGGAGTGTAAGAATATAGGTACCTATGGGTAGCTGTACTTGTGTCTCATTTGCTATCGTTATCGTGGCTTGGCTCCCTAGTTCTTCGTTAGTTATAGTTAGGTTTAACGGCGGGTTTGACCCTAAGGGGTCCTCCATGGTTATCGTTAGATTGTAGAGTATCGGGTTGAGGGATACTGTCTGGTTTAACGATGGTGTAAGCTCTATCATGGCTGGCTCATAATATTCTATGTTTATTGTTGCATCCCATATTCCGGGTGGCAATAGAATGATACCCGGATTATCCCATATTTCCGAAAGTATCGGAGGCGGGTTCTCTATGGTCAACTGTTCTCCAGTTATCTGTGCAGTTAGATTGTAGCCGTTAACCATAACCGAAAGGGTGCCCTGTGGTGTGAGTGTGGAGAGTAGTTGAAGTGGGTCGAGCTGGTAGTTTAGTGTTAGGCTTACAGAGTATAGTGTGTAGTTCAAGTAAATGGTCTGTCCGGCCGAACCTATGCTTGCATTCACAGTTATGTTACCGAGATACTGCGCATTGGAGCTGATTAGCCATGTTCCCGAGGTTAAATAGAGCGTAGCAGAGCCGTTAGGAGATGTTGTAGCATTGTATTGGGCGATGCCGTTTGTTGCTGATATGTTTATCCCTCCTATGCATGTGTTGTTTACACAAGTGTGAATTGTAAGTTTTGCTAGGTGGATGCCAGTGGGGGCGTTTACAAGGTAAGTGTATCCGTCGCTGGTTCCTATCGAGGTATAGCCGTTCCACTGGGTTTCGGTTATGAATGCTGGATGGGCAAGTCTTATACCGTTATACATGTTCCAGAGGGGTGTTCCTCCTGTAATGGAGAGTGCCTGTATCATGGTTTCATTGTAAACTATGATCGAATCCCGAGAAACAGCATACCCGGTTATATCGGCTCCTAGGAGGGGTTGGGAACTCCATACTAATGTGGCGTTGTAGAGTGTGGGTTCGTAGGCATAAAGTGTTGACCGGGATTTTATTATGAGGAGAGGCTGGTTCTCGGATGACCTGTAGGCGAGAAATGCCTCTGCATCGGGGTTAGGTATCTGTATGGGGCTGGAAAGTTCTTCTAACCTGTAGTATGCGCCTGTCTCGTTAAGTTTGTAGAGGGATACCTTTGTCTCGTTGCCCATGCGCACCTGGTTTATCGTGAATATCGTATCGTTTACCTCGTAGAAGCCTATCAAGCTTAGGTTGTATCCTTGTATAGGTGTAAGGCTCGGGGGATCTATGGGGGTGAATGCAAGGTATAAGTTGAATTGTGGAAGTTCTACTGTGAGGGTTTCATTAGAGGTTTCGTTTAATATGGTTGCGGTTACGTTGAATAGAACGTTGATGAAGCCGGGGACGAATTGTAGTGAGCGAGAATTCGGTGCGTATAATGTTAGGGGATAAACATCGTCTATTCTAAAGGTGTAAGAGGATATGTTCAGGTATCTGAGGTTGCCTGTAAGATTCATATCGTAGAAGACATCTTTTGCTGTAGAGTTAAGGAATGCCAGGATACTGTTCACGATATTGTTGGCCACGCCGCGTGGCCCTATTACTGGTATTAACTCATTCCCTGGGGATGCCCGGTAGAGGTTCCCCTCCTCATCAACGGCAACTAAGATATTGTAGACAGGGTCATAGGCAGCGTTTTTTACCGGTGTGTAGGTCGCCGCGGACCAGATTGAAGGGTTTAACGGATCCCCGCGTAGGAGTCCCACCTCGTATTGGCCCCTGTAGAATATTATAGCTGGCCAAGTGTTATGTGGGACGCTTTGGAGTGCTGTGACATTGCCACCTAATATTGATAATGACTGAACTGTTCCGTTGGGTAATACTTGGTATACATGTAGATCAGAGCCTAATACGTATACTACATCACCCATGAACGCCACGTCTATGGTCGAGGAAGCTGGTATCTGTGATAGTGTGACCAGCCCCATCTGACTTGCAGAAGCTATTGTTGAGGCTCCGAGTATCGTGACTAAGGTTGTCAGCAGTATTACCGTTCTAGTAATTTTACCGGTCTCCAATCCCCACCAACCCCTATTCTCGGATCCTAATTATCGTCAGGTTCCTGTCTACAGATGTGAACCCCCTTAAGGGGACACCTCTGCAGATTACTATATGATTAAAGAGTACACTTAATAATATACGCTTCCAAAACTATATGTAACCATGGGCGTCCCCGGATACTTAGGGATGCCGGTCCTAGACCTGTGGGGGACGGTAACTTGACAGCAATGTCTATAAATGCCAGCCAAGAAAGCGGGGAAGGAAAGCTCTGGGAGAAGCTATTATCCGTCCTCGAGTGGGCCGACTTCAGCCTCATTGATGATACCTACCATCTACTTTATAGGATTGTAAAGCACCCAGAGGAGCTAGTCCCCCGCTACGACCCGGAGACGGACTCCTATATTTCTCCCCTCATGGAGCATTTCAAAAAGTACTTCAAGGACGCCTCCGAATTCCAGGCTAGAATGAACCTTATTACGGGCTTTCTCCTAAACCATGGAGCCCTTAAAAGCACTGTATACACTAGGAGGATCGAGTGTCCAAGAGTTAACGAACACGGCCCTTCCAGGATGATAACCGAGTACCATTGCATTTTCTGTGGAAGCTTCAATCTTGAGAAGGTGAGGGTTATACAACATGTCACGTGCGGCTTCACCGGTATTGAGAGCCAGTTTAAGAAGGATCCAGCCACCGGGATGCTTGTATGCCCATACTGTAATGTACCCCTCCTACGCAAGAATGAGGATTACCGTATTCTAAAACATGCATACCAGTGTATGGACTGCAGGAAGATCAATATGGTTCCAAAGATCGTTCATAGATGTAGCAAGTGCGGTGGAGTATACGACTATAGGGACGTGCTCTACACTCCTATCTATAGGTTCAAGCAGGGACCCTATGCGGAAAGACTCTATATGGGTAAAGAGCTCATACTTCTAGGTCTCAAGAGGTACTTTACCGAGAAGAACTATAAGGTAAAAGAGAATGTTAAGGTACGTGGACTAACACTTGTAGAGTATAAGGTCGACCTACTGATAGCGAAAACCAGGAGAAGATGGATAAACGTTGATATCCTCGACTCCATGCCGGGCTTCGCCTTCAAAGCAAAGCTCTCAAGCGCAAACCCGCTAACCTATAGGATCGTGCTATCACCAGCCATTAACGTGGATGTATTCCTGAAAGAATATCCGGGTGCAGAGAAGATTTCCTTCCAGGTAAAAGAAAGGATTAGTGAAGCAGCTAAATGGTTGGAGCAGAGTTTAGGCGAAGACTAAACTCCACGTCTAGACGGGTAACGTCTCATTTAACCCGCTGCCGATAGAGATTCCGGCCACCAGTTTCAACAGAACATCAATATTGGAGTATGTTAGACCAGTCATTAGGAGGAAGAGGTAGATATACCAGATCCCGGCCCTGGCGTCTCCCTTTACGATCTTGCCTACCAGTAATCCTGCGAAAACACTTATTATCACGCCAGAGTAGAAGAGGATTCCTACAACCTGTTGTGCTGTAAGTACAGCAGGACCTATTACCTGGAAGCTGGTCGAGGTAGCTATAAAGTAGACTAACACAACACCGGCTATCTCGAACATCAACATGCTCATAACAACTATCCAAGAGTATACTCTTAGATTCCTTTCACGCATATCCTCAAGGCTCCGTAGTATTGAGAAGAAGGTGGAAGCCCTTACCGCGACGTCGACGGCGCGCCCGCCTGCCTCGAACACGTCTGTGAGGACAGAGAGATATATTAGGAGTCTCCTGGGCAGACCCTCCGATACTTTCTCGAAGGATTCTCGGAAAGTGTAACCCATCCGGATATAGTGTTGGAGACCATGTATGAATATTGTTAGCCTCCTATAGCCTCGGCGTGCGAGCAGGTTTAGAGAGTCCTCTATACTCATCCCGCTCCTAATCAGGTTCATGAAATCCCTGATGAACATGCCTGTATCAGCCTCGAGCTCGTCCATGGCTCTAATATAGTTCCTGGACCAGAGCGCTAGAGGAGTCATGAAAGCTATGATGAACGACGTGATGTAGACTATGAAGCC
>WAOQ01000037.1 GCA_015521205.1 Desulfurococcales archaeon | reverse complement strand
GCCCCAAGTATAATGGATCCTACTGGGATATCTTCTTTTCCTCCCTCACGTACTACTTCAGTAGTCGCCCTTCCAGATACTATGATGTATATGGGCTGGATAATGCTTCCACCGCCAAAGTAGACGTTTGCCTGTCCTCCTACTAATAGGGTTTTGTCGACGTTATGATGTAGAATTGTTCCATAGTTTTCTAGGTAGTATTTCGAGAGAGCCCGGCTTACGGCTTCGCTTGCTGCGTCGGCTATATAGTCTGGGTGTCCCAGTCCTTTTCTTTCGACGAGCTCTGTGTTTAATGTATGAACCGGTGGGTGATAATATTCTGCTACCACTATGTTTCTGCTCATCCCTTAACACCTCCACGGCTATCCGGGACCAGCCTAAATGCTTGGAAGCGGGTCTTTACGGTAGCCGGGGTTTTTGATATTATTGTGTGATATAGCTATCATTTTTAAAATAGACGCTAAAACAATTCAGTCCGAGAAAAGTTCTCAAAAACGTTTTACTATACACGCTTGTAAATCGTCCCAGGGTTTCATACATTATTCTCAATGTTTTCCCTTCTCGAGTTGTTCTAGAATATGAGTAAGCAATTCGCTCATCTTCTCGACTAGCAAGCGAAAGGCGTCGGGGTTCCCCGGCATGACAATTACTAGTTTTTTCCCATGTATATACCCTGTTGTCCTAGAGAGCCATGAAGTTTTTACCCCTTCATTATAGGAGAGTAGTCGATGGAGTTCTCCTAAACCTAGTATTTCTTTTTCGGCAAACGGTTTTACTGCTTCGACTGATATATCTCTCGACGAGGGGCCGGTACCCCCTGTTACAATTACTACCTTGCAATCCGTTAACAAAGATTTAGCTACTGTATCTCTTATCTCTATAAGACTGTTCCCAACTATTATCGTCTCGTAGGGTAGACCCAGTTTTTCTGATAGCTTTTCTAGGTATTGAAGGGTTAGATCTTCTTTTTCTCCCTTTCTCACTCTGTCGCTTGTTAGTATCCTGCATATTTTACCTCTAAACATCATGCGGTTAGTCCCTCGGCTCCGGTGGTGGTAACTTGTTCACTTGCTCAAGGACATAATTTCTTATCTCTTCAATGCTTGGTGGGTGTTTCACTAGCCTGCCGCTTTCGATGATTTTCTCTAGGAGCTGCTTAGCTTCTGAACCGTCGGGACACGTTGGTGCCGTTTCTTCCAACCGTGTTATATAGTCTGACCCGTCTGGACACCGATACAGCATTTTTGCTGCTGGTAATTTACCCCTCTTTGTTATAGGTGTCCATCCGTTCCCTCGGTCAACCTCTACTATATCCATACTGATATCAATGTTTGTAGCCCAGGCTATACTGGTTCCTACGCCAAAGCCGTCTGCTAAATCCCTTAGCTCCACGATTTCCTTCTCATCAATACCGCCACTAATGAATATCTTTACATGCTTGTACCCGTTTACGTCGAGGGTCCAACGAACTTCTTCGATTATGTCCTTCATTCTTCCACGCCTGCTTCCGGGCGTGTCAAGACGTACTCCGATTAATTTGTCTTTTAGGGTTTCAGCTGCTAGGAGAGATTCGAATCTCTCATCACAGAATGTGTCTACTAGTGCTATTACACCGTCTTGTCCGTACATTTCCGCATAGTGCTTCCATGCCTCTATTTGATCTCCGAAAGCTATTATCAGGGCGTGGGGCATTGTGCCCCTGGGTTTTAATCCCAAGTACTTCTCTGCTAGGAGCCCGCTTACACCATCTGCGCCTCCTATATACGAGTATTTATCGAGTACGAGGGAGATTAGGGGGTGAGCGCTACGCAGTCCGAAAAATAGTACTGTCTTGTCCCCTGCCAGTCTTTTTATCCTGGCCGACTTAGTAGCTACCGTTGTGGCGTGTCTTAATATTCCCAATAGAGCAGTCTCGAGCATGGCGATGTCGGCATATCTTCCTTCTATAAGCATAAGTGGCTCCTTTTCATAATATACCGTACCTTCCGGGATACTATAGACGTTTACATCTAATCCCTCGAGTAATTCTATACTTTCCCATAATCCAGCGAAAACTGCCCAGTCATACCTTCGGGGCAGTTTATAGGAGTGAACCTCCATTCTTACTTTGACGTCTTTCAGATGTGAGTTAGCTATGATGTTTTTTGTTCTGAAGAAGTATACGTCAGTGACTTGTCCCGAAACTAGCTCTCTGTGTTCTGGATATAACAAACCCTTAACAGGGTGTGCCACTATTCATCGCCCTCCACAATCGATCAACGTGGGGTTGGTTGGGTTTTTAATTGGTTTTTCACCGTTAGTTTACTATTGGTATATCGTAAAACGAAATTCGGAAATATATAGTATAAAAATGAACTATAACTGGTAGACAACATGCTATATTAGTAGATGGAGGTGAAACCCAGAATGGTACGTGTAAGAGAAGCACACGCTCGAATGATAGTAGGCCGTAAGAGCATTAAGGGTAAACAGTACGAGTACAGATACTACACCCTACCACTGAACATATACCTACCAAAGCAGATGGTTGAAAAGTGGGGAACAGAGTTTATACTGATACTCGATGAGGACGAGGGCACTATAACGATAAAGCCTATGAAGAAGGCAACGAAGGAAGAGATCGAGGCCATTGGCACAGGCTACAAGAACTATCAGCCTAAGGCGAACTAGGCGAAAACACCCCTTTATTCTTTAATTTAAGATCCCAAAATATTCTTCCCATAACATTTGCCAGTCATTGAACAACACTATTCTTATGTCAGTTGAGGTTATCTCCGGATAACGGGGGTCAGACAGCCACCGCCCAGTCATGCCCATAAACTGTAAAGGGCATTCCTTCTATGTCGAGATGCTCTTCATCCCCTCTTTGTCATTCCTGTTCTTCAAGGATATTAATTAGATCAAGAATAGAGGACATGTCTTTTACAACCATCCACTTATGGGAAGCAGTATAAGCTATTGTTTCTATTAGCAACATAGCATCGTTTAGGAGCTCTTTCACGTAATCAATATCCTCTTCGTATAGGAAATCACGAAGTTCTTCATCGTCATACTCAAAGGAAAGCTTCAAAAGTCCGTCTTCAAACCTAGCTACTACCCTGAAACCCGTTCCAGGCTCCTGGAAAACCAGGGAATCCTCTTCTTCCATCAATTCATATCTAACTAATAGTTTCTTGTAAAGCTTGTTTCCTTTTAGCATATCCTTCAATGCCGCCAGCTCGCCTTGTACCATTAACTGACACCCCTACTCTTTTTTAACCTGATAGAGATACCCTTCTCGTTTCTTCCTTCTATTTCCATTATTACTGTCCAATTATGATAATCTTCTAAACCCACGATTATATATTGTCGTTTTTCAAAATACCCGGCCATCATCAACGAATCCTCTTCCGTAAGAAAAAGTATTATCCTGGTCTTCGAGATCTTTACTATTTCGAATATCCCCAGAGAACCACGTAGGAGGATACCGTCAATCTGGGATGGAGGATAATGAGATACCAATATATCGATGTTAGAACCTGCCTCTACAAGTTTCCTAAGCTTTCCGATGCTAGTGGCTGGATCAACGCCACCTATACCCGCTAGGTTAATGCCATTAACATTGACTATGCGTCCATCGACGTTAACATTGTGCTCATTAAACATTCGCACTATATGTGCCTCGTCTTCCGGTCCCGGCAGTACCATTATTTCCTTGTCTCTACCCTGTTCTAGGATTTCTTCTACGTTGTGGATACACCTATGATTTCCCATGGAGATTATCAGCTTTGCATCATGAATGATTTCTGGGTGGTTTCCTAAACAGTCATGGGATGCTAATACCTGTATCCTCAAATCTTATACACCATTATCCTGGGGAAGTCCGCATTGTAAGTCTATATAGTCCTAGTAGAAGGCTTGCTGCTAGCAATGTTGATGTTACCAAAAATGAGCGGGGGGCCGGGCTGGTATAATATGATAGCGCTAGTAGGTATGCTGAGCCGGTGAGTAGTAATAGAGAAGATGTTATTCTGTATAGGGGTAGCGTAAATGCTGCTAGCGAAGGTGCTAATCCAACTAATGCAAGGAGTATACACCAGAAAGGTGGTTGAAGAATCAATGTTATATAAGCGGCTATCGCCAGCTGTATGGAAGCTCCCAGGTAGACTATTGTCCTTACCTCATGAGAAGATACTATTGCTTTTTTGTAACACTTCTGTACTATCCCTTGTACGCGGTCGAGGGTATCGATAACATTTGCTATATCATAGAGTGGGTTTTCCATGAAAGATGGTGGTTGTGGTAATTCGCATTTATAGCCTTCATCGAGCGATGCATAGTAGAGTGTAAGTATCCTTTCTATTCTAGTTAGGAGTAAATCAGCTCTTTCTTCTCCTATGTCACTTTTGTTGCTATTCACATACTTTATGAGACTACGGAGCCACGTAATCATTGTTTGCGTCAAACCGTGTTCTCCCTCAGGAACCTAGTAGCTGTTAACAATGTCAATTTTGTTTGTAAAAACCAGTCACGCTTGTATATTTTTTCAACTGTCGAATGTGTATATTGTGATGGTGTCATTATACCAGAGGAACAAGCACCTTCCATCCAGCCGGCCGCTGCATCGGTGCCTCCTACACCTACTCCACGCTGTACTGTTATTCCATTCTGAGATGCCGTATCGAGAATTAGCCTATCAAGTTTTTTGCAAGAAATCATCGATCGATCATAGATCCTTAACACTGGACCGCCGCCGGGCTTGTAGCCTCCAGTGGCTGGCGGGGAAGAGTAGGTCATTACATCGAGTGCTAGCATGTAGTCCGGTTGTATCCTCGATGCTAGGGCACGAGCACCTCTTATACCCACTTCTTCTTGAACAGTCCATGCCAGTATTAGAGTAGAAGTTTTGGCTTCGATATTTACCAGTCGGCGGGCTAGCGTTAGAAGGGCTGCTACGCTTACCCTATTATCTAATGGTCGACCGACCAGTATCTCTCCTTTGCGGAGTCCGGAGAGAGTCGGTTTTAGAGTTGCGGGTAGCGGGGGGTTTATTCCTAGATCCTGTGCTTCGTCCTTGCTTTCGAGGCCTACGTCTATGTAGAGTTCTTCTATTGAAATTTGTTTTTCATCTCCCTTACCTAGATGTGGAGGTATTGCTGGTATTATGCCAGGGACTTCCTCTTTTGATGTATGCACGATTACATGTTGAGAATACAGCATCATGGGTTTTAACCCTCCTAACGTTTTGAAGCGTAGTCGCCCCATCTCGTCTACATGATGTATTAGTAGGGCTGTTTCATCCATGTGAGCCGTTATAAGGAGTACTGGCCCTCCTCCATCTATTCTTGTATACGCGTTTCCCAGGTTATCCCGTTCCGGTTTAAGGCCTAGGGACTTGATTTCTTTGGATACTTGTTGAGCTAGGGGCTCCTCGAATCCTGGGGGTGCTGGAATTTTGATTACTTCTTTCAAAGTTTCCTCTAATTCCGCGAGTAGCTGTTTATCCATGGAAACCACCTGTAGGGCTTGTTTCATTGATTGTTGGAAATAATTGTTTCCAAAGAATTACTTCTTTTTTCCTTGGAGGAGTTCTATTGCACGGTATTTTATAGCCTGAAGGTCATCTAGCAGAGATGGTCCATAATGTGCTAGTGTATCTGGTTCTAGAATCATTATTCGTCCTTCACGGACTGCTTCTAGTTGTCCTAGACCTCGTTCCTCTAGTCTGGCTATGATTTTTTCCTTGGACGATGGATCGAAAGGTTTCTTTTCATAGAGGACTATATCAGGGTTCTTTTTCAGTATATATGAAGTGTCTGGGTTTACTATCCATGTTGTCCGCAAATCAGAGAATATGTTTTCCAAGCCGATGACGTTGAATGCATGGTCTACATAGGTTATCCCACCTATGCTTGTAGGCCCGCCAAGGTCTATTTCATAGTAAACAGTTCCTATTTTTTTCTCTGACTTAAGATCATGCAACATAGAGGTTAGCTTATTTGCTATCTTGTATGCCTTTCTTTTTTCTCCAATAACATGTCCCAGCGTTATGATGTTTGAAATAAGCATGTTCAGATCGGTGGGTAGGGGGATCGGATATACCGTAAATCCCTTTTCTTCTAGTTCGTAAATTCTGTCTCTTTGGGCGCCGGTCGTTACCAAGATAAGGTCGGGTTTTAGTTTCTCGAGGAGTTTATAGTTTACTTTGTAATAGCTACCAACTCGAGGCTTCTCTTTCGCTTGGGGCGGTTTGTTACAAAAAATGCTTACTCCGGCTACCCTTTCCCAAGCCTCTAGCGTGTATAACATATCAGTGATCGCTGGGGCTAAGCTTACTATTCGGGATGGTTTTTCCGGTATTTCGATTTGTTTCCCCAGTATTTCGGAGAAAAGCTTGATTGTTTGCATCTTTTTTTACCTCCTTGGGTGGTTGTTGGCTCCGTAAGGGTTTTTCTAGGTTTGGTAAGTGTTCTTGTTGTATAGCCTATCCTACAAGTAAAAATTTTTCATAATAAGCCGATCTAATGTGAAGGGGGTTAATAATAAATTGATTCAGAATAATAACAAGTAGAGTGTAGGCGGTTGGTTGGGCCATTAATATAGTGTAATTATTTTGCAAGGTGGAGCCCTTGACCCGTCCTATGGGGGATAGGTATGGGGAAAATTTATCGTGATGAGGAGATCAAGAGAATCCGTTCTAAACTGGATGAGTGGGAGAAGAACGTCGTCCCTAAGAGCCTGCAAAGGTTTCCTGAGAGAATGGAGGAGTTTACTACTCTCAGCGGGATCCCTGTAAAGAGGCTATATACCCCTGCCGATGTTGCTGAGCATGACTATATGGAAAAGCTCAGTCTGCCGGGCGTTTATCCATTTACACGTGGCATCCATGCTACAATGTATCGTGGACGTCTATGGACCATGAGAATGTTCTCCGGGTTTGGGGGTCCGGAGGAGACCAATAGGAGGTTGAAATTCCTTATCGCTCATGGAGAAACAGGTCTAAGCCTTGCGTTCGATTACCCTACCTTGGTGGGCGTGGATTCCGATGACCCGATGTCTGAGGGAGAGGTTGGTATAGTTGGCGTTGCCGTAGATACATTAAAGGATATGGAAATAATCTTTGATGGTATTAACATGGGCGAAGTTACTACTAACATGACT
>WAOQ01000036.1 GCA_015521205.1 Desulfurococcales archaeon | reverse complement strand
GAGATACCACATATACTCTGTTTTCCCCACTTTTACTTATTGGAGGGTGTCTGAGATACTGGGGTGTAGTGGGCAAGTGTCTCAGGAGATTTACAGAGTGAGAGTGCGTGGGATATATGCAACCGCCCTCGCGTCTATACTGATGGAAAACGGTTACGTACTTGCGGACTTGAGCCCGATCTTGCAGTCCCGGATAAATCGTCCATCAGTAGAGGCCCCGCCGCATGTTACTGTCAAAAACACGGATGACCGGGACTATCTTCTAGTCGTAGGATATCCATGGGATGCCGGTGCTTCGGTATCGGAGACTTTGGTGAAAGAACTTGCTCTCGTCGTAGAGTATAGGGGTAGATACGGCGTTAACACCGTCGCGGATGCTCTATCGTTGGGCGACTGTAAGGTTCTCCTACCGGGTGGTGTGGAGGCAAAGATGCGTACTCGGGCCGGCGGGTGTCCCGGAAAAGGGGTTAGGATACGTGTAACAGTGGTTAAGGAGGCACTGAAACCTGGGGATACAATCTTAGTGGAGCCTTCTGTGAAGATGATAGGCGAGTATGTCATGGTATCATATCCCGGGCTGGGCTTCTCGTTTAGCGAGCATATAAGGTCTGAGGAGCGGAGACTAGAGTTGTCTACAGCTGCGTCCGATAGGGTTGACCTGGAAAGGTTCCATGTAAGGTTTAGGAGTTCAGCAAAGCAGGGTGATATAGAAGAAATAATGAGGGAGGTTGAAAAACTCGCAGACGAAACCGAAGTCTTGGCTGGGGAAGAGCCGGGCGAACCCAGGGTTGTTAGGCGGGGAGAATATATATCCCTAGTTCTGCTTCCATTGCCAGCGAAGGAGAAGATGGATGAACATCGCTCGCGTCTTACGCCGACAATCAAGTTTCACCACACACTCAAGGCGGCTGGCCAGGATGCCAGTCTTCTCGTTGACTATGCAGAGTACTTGGCCGTCAACAGTGACTTGGATCCCTCTCGTCTAGGCATGCACACGCTATCCTTTGTTGCAGAACATTTGAATGGCAGGTTCATGGACATATTGCACCGGAAACCGGATGGCACTGAGTTCAACCTAACACCCGGTAAGGTTATCAGCGTGGAGACGCGTGCGAGGAAGCCGCCGGTCATAACTATGAAAAGAATATTCCGAGGACGTGGAATACTGGATGGGCTGAACGTCGAGAAGCAGCCGGGCGACTATAGTATAACCAGGTTTGACACGGGTTCGTGGCAGATAATTAACGAGTACTATAGTAGGAAGGGACACTTCTACGGGGTCTACGTTAATATAGCTACTCCACCCGAACTGGCTCCTGATAAGATACGATATCTAGACCTTTACATCGACGTGGTACAGAAGCCGGGACAAGAACCCATGGTGATTGATGAGGAGGAGCTAGACAGAGCTTACGCCGAAGGCGTGATCAACAAGCCGCTATACGAGAAGGCTCGTGAGGTAGCAGAGCGCGCCTACAGAAGACTCCGCTCTAACCCCTACTAGGGACCGGGGGGAAATCAGTGCCTCCCAACCGTTTCCTAATAGTTGATGGATACACCGATGAGCCGTCAGGACTTGGCGTCCCGCCATACATCGATGTGTACCCCAGGTATGCGGCTGGAGTAGTGTGGGAGGAGCTAGGACCACATGCTACAGTCCACTATGTTACTGTGGACGAGTTGCGGCTTTACAAATGGATGTCTAGACTACCAACGTATGACGTGGTAATCTTCATAGCAGGGGTCACAGTACCTGGTAAGTACCTGGACGGAAACCCGGCTACTCCTGAAGAGCTTATTCGCTGGGCACGCATAATTGATGGACCCTTTAAGATCCTGGCAGGGCCTGCGGCAAGGTTTGGGCTCGGCGAACGAGGAGGAACGCTTGCATATAGTCCTAGGGATTTCCAAAGGGCCGGGTTTGACGTGGTAGTCTCGGGCGATATAGACGTGTACCTACGCCAGTTAATCAAGGATGGCCAGGAGAGGGCAGAGCACTGGAGGATGCGGAAATCATACGCGGAACTCGGTACTGCCCCCGTGAAAGGTGCAAGGATTGTTAGGATGCATAGGCGTTTTGGGCATGGTTTAGTGGCAGAATTAGAGACGTATAAAGGATGTGCCCGCTGGGTTAGCGGGGGATGTAGTTTTTGCATTGAACCCCTCTATGGGAAACCACGTTCGAGGAGCCTCAACGACATTATAGCCGAGGTTGAGGCATTATACTCTAATGGGGTTATAGATTTTAGAATTGGACGTCAGTCGGATTTCTATACGATAGGCTCTGAAAAGCTTGGAGTCGACGAATGGCCTCGGCCTAACCCTGATTACGTAGAGAGGCTACTCAGGGGAATTAGGAACGTGGCTCCAGGCCTCAGAACCCTGCACGTCGATAACGCTAATCCTGGTACATTGGTGCGGTATCCCCAGGAGAGTGTGAGGATAACCAAGTCTCTGGTACGTTTTCATACGCCTGGCGACGTGCTTGCTTTGGGTCTGGAGACGGCTGACCCACGTGTCATCAAGCTTAACAATCTAAACACTCATCCAGAGGAAAGCCTAGAGGCTATTAAGGTGATAAACAGGATAGGCGGGTTCAGAGACGGGAATGGTGTACCCCATCTTTTGCCTGGAGTAAACTTTGTCTTAGGTTTGCCGGGCGAGACCTCGGAGACCCTAGAGTTAAACAAGGTGTTCCTCGAGCAGATCTTAAGGGAGAACCTGTTGGTTAGACGAGTCAATGTGAGGCGTTTACTCGTATTACCGGGGACCAGGGTTTCGAGGATGAAATATAAGTCTAGAGCCCGAATAATGGTGAAGCATCGTTCTTTTATTAGGTGGGTGCGCGAGCATTTTGATCCTATAATGTTTTCTCGTGTGTTCCCAGCGGGGACGATTATAAGGAACGTCTACATCGAATCTTCTAGGGATGACTACTCGTATGGCAGGCCGCCGGGCAGTTATCCTCCGACAATTCGTATGCCCAGAGTACTTCCTAGGTTGTCTCTTGTCGACGTTGTAGTAGAGGGTGTGGCGTCGGGTAGAAGTCTTCAAGCACGTCTTTTAGAGCGTTAAATATTCCACATTGTTCGCTGGTTAACCGTAAAAGATTATCATTTTAACTTTCCCCGATACACAGTAAGATCTCGGGGATCAAGAGACCACGAAAGAGGAAGGTGGGAGGCCTTGAACAGGAGAAAAGTGATCTATACTGGGAGAGACAGAGTGTTGCTTGCAAAGATGTCATATCATCTAATAGAGTTGTTGGAGACGATACAGAGCATAGATGGGATCCCCTCAATAACCAGTATAGCTGAGGAGCTCAATACACATATCTCAACGATATGGCGTCGATTGAAGGTTCTTAGAAGCAACTATGACATCTTCACAATTGACGTAAACTATGCCGGCATAGGTGCCCGTCACCTATCTATATTAACCGACATTGACCTAGGCCCCCACCCACAGGACGACTGGCCAGTTGAACATTATATCAGCCTTCTACCCAAAGGTGCACTCTACATACTCCTAACACGCGACTTGAGGCTTGAAGAGACACTTGACTCTATAACTCGTACTCTCGAGAACCTAGGAACCGATTACTCGCTACGAATATATACTACCGCCTACCGTGGAGGGGTCAGTCTAAGAGAGTACTATGATCTAACGTCAAGAGCCATGAACCCGAGATGGGAAAGGGTCGTCGAAGCCGTAAAAGTAGCTAGCCGCGTCACCCCGCCTACGTACAGACGTGTGAGGACAGACTTGGTTGATCTGGCTATAATAGACGTGTTGTCCAGGGATCCCTTCTATTCGCTACGAGATGTTACATCCACACTAAACCAGATGGGTTTCCAGATAACCTACAGCCGTGTACGTAGGCATTACATAAACCACGTGATAGGTAGATCCATGATCCGGGGGGTTAAACTCCGCTTAGATCTAATACCTCCAGAGGAGGGCATGGACCTGGTTTTCGAGGTTACAACAGACCCGTACGTTGCCCACGGGCTAGCCAGGACACTGTCAACTCATCCATACACGCGGTTTACACTAGTGTCGGACGAGGGAGATGCTTTGATCCGAATGGTGGTACCACACGAACACGTACATGGAGCAATGGAAGTCTTTGATCAACTGCAAAGGAGCGGCTTCATCGCGGACTGGCAGGTATTTTTCGCCGATAGACATAGATCTATAGAATACCTTATACCTCTAACCAGCATCCTCTAACAACAAGGTACAAGTAGTAAAAGGATATGCATAAGCGGCAGTAGGTGTCTATTCAGGTGAAGAATATAGCGCTATTACTCTGGAAGATACGTGAGAATAGATATAGTGTTACACAGCTTGCAGCCGCGTTGGAGCATCAGTTGGCTACGAATGGGGTTCACGTACCAGTCAGGATGGTTGAAGGTAGTGATAATCTAGTGAACTCGGCTATCAGACTAGTTGACAAGGGTTATCATGTGATAGTTGGGTTTAGCTTGCTTACAACCGTTCTGGTAGAGCGGTATAATGAAATAAGGGAAGCGGTGGGTTTACTACGAAAACACGGAAACGTTACACTCATAGCTGGGGGCGCGCACGCTACAGGCGATCCTGTAGGCACACTAGGCCTGGGCTTTGACTTTGTATTTCATGGTGAGGCCGAGGAGACGCTTTACACGTTTATCGGTGAAATATTAGATAAAGGAGATCCTTTGAACACGCCAGGAATACTTTACAGACAAGATGAATCCATCCACTATACCGGACGGCAACCACGCGTTGAGATAGACCTCTATCCCCCGTTCCCATATTGGAACAACGTGTATTCACCCCTAGAAATAACGCGAGGATGCATATGGGGTTGTCGGTATTGTGAAGTTCCATACATGCACGGCGCGATACTAAAGCATAGGAGTATAGAAAACGTTTCCTACTACGCGAAACTCTTCTGGAGCAGCGGTAGAAGAGATCTCCGATTCATAAGTCCCAGCGCATTATCATACCAGGGCGATGGACGGCGGGTCAATCTAGACGCTGTATGTACTCTCTTCGAGAGACTGTCGCGCCATAGAGACAGTTATGGAGGCAGAATATTCTATGGGACATTCCCCAGCGAAATTCGCCCAGAACACGCGGCTGATCATGATGCAGTCAAGTGTCTAGCACGATGGGTCGCCAATAGAAATATCATCATAGGAGCTCAGAGCGGATCAAACAGGATCCTCCAGGCCATAAATCGTGGGCACACGATAGAAACCGTCTATGAAGCCGTAGAAGTCCTTAACAGATACGGCTTTAGTGTTGACATAGATTTCATCTACGCGCTTCCAATGGAAACCGATGATGATCTGAAGGCTACGCTGGAGCATAGTCGACGACTAGCAGAGAAGTACAAAGCTAGAATTCATGCCCATTACTTCCTCCCACTTCCCGGAACACCGATGGAGAATATGGAGCCCCGTGAGCCCCCACGGTGGTTTATAAGAGGTCTTAACAAACTGCTTGGCCAGGGCAAACTCTATGGGGATTGGCTTAAACAGCGGACTCTGAGCTGGAGAATAGTTGATATGGTGAGGAAGGGTATTATATTGGGCTTACGCGGCTGGAGGCGTGTCCGGCGTCGCCGCTAGCAGGCGTTGTTGCCCGTGAAGAAATCTTTTCAAGCACCATTCTGTGGAGTGCCTGTAAGAGCCTTCTCCTATCCTCCATTAGGACGACGTCGCTATAACCCTGTACTGCTAGATGATGGGCGAAGGGGCTTGGCGTGTCTCCACTGTCATGGTATACGACGTTTATGCGTCCAGCTCGGATACCTTCTAGAACTTCTATTGCCGCATGTACATCCATCTTGTCTTCCATTATCTCCCTATAAGTCTCCTCGAGGACTGGGAATCCTTCTAGATGAGATATATTCTTTAGTATAGTCTCAGCATTTACCTGCATCCGATGCGGGCTCTTCTCTCTTCCCTTATATCGTTTTAGGATCATGAAGCTGCGTTGGGCAACATGTCTGAATATTCTCTTCATGAACTCCGTGCGTGCGAGAGCCCGTCGTAGCAGTGGGATCATGTTCCCCGGACCAACCATAGCCACGATTTTCTCAGGAGGGAACTCCATGCCGTTTGGAAGACTTAGCATGAACCCATTATCGGATACCGTGACCCTTACAGGCACCCCTAGCTCCTCGGCCAATGCAAACGCGTAGGCCCTGGATAAGGCGTTATTTGCTCTTCTACCATAAAGGGTGTGGAAAACTATGTTGTATCCAATCTCTTCGTCGCGGAAAACCTCTACAAGCACTAAATCATTCCCTGGCACCTTCCCGTCAGTGTACATGTACTGTTCCCAGACGTAACCGTAAATACTCTCAGCAGCATTGCGGTCGACAGCATATTTCTTCATGATAAGCTGGATCGCCTTCTCCCTATCAACCTTCTCTACCAGCTTTGACACCCAACGACGGAACTTGCCTACCTCTAAAGCAGAGTCATACGATAATGGCAGCATCTCCGAGAACCAGCTGGGAACGGTTGGCCTTCTGCCTTCAGCAGGCTTTACATAGGCTTTCATGCCTTCGCTCCGTATGAACTCGAATGTTCTACCGCCGAGAACGAAGATATCCCCGGGAACAAGTATCTGGACGAAGGCCTCCTCTAGATTACCCACATACCTGCCATCAGTGGTGAATACCTTGACATGGCTTTCATCCGGTATGGTACCACTATTCTGGTAGTAGATCATCCTAGAGCCCCGTTTACGCCCAAAGACCCCTTCCTCGGGGTCATACCATAGCTTCCTGTAAACATTGAAACGTTCAACCTCGTCGGCATAGGCTCCACTTAGATATTCCAGCACACGTAGAAAACTCTCATAGGGCAGACTGTGGAAAGGATATGTCCTTCTTATAAGCCTGTAAGCCTCGTCTACACGCCATCTATCCTCGATACTCATACCTATAAGTTGCTGGGCTAGAACGTCAAGGGGATTCTTAGGTATTCTTACACGGTCAATCTTCTTTTCACGCGCTGCCTGGGCAAGCACGGTGCATTCGAGGAGATCATCTCTGTCGACCACGATGATCCTTCCTTTACTCACCTGGCGTATATGGTGCCCTGCTCTCCCTATTCTTTGGAGTAGCCTGGAAACACTCTTAGGGCTCGAGAGGAGGACAACGATATCAATATACCCTATATCGATTCCCAGCTCAAGGCTCGTACTACTAACCACAACCCTAAGCTTCCCTTGTTTAAGCTTCTCCTCCACATCAAGGCGAATATGCCTAGACAGGCTGGAATGATGAGTTTCAATCTCGTCTATGTCAGCTATTCCCTCCTCTTTCAGGATACGCCTAAGCTTGTATACAACACGCTCAGTAGCGCTACGCGTGTTTGTAAAGACAAGCGTAGTCCTATGACTCCTAACTAGCTGGGCCAACGCCCGGTAAATGCTTTCATTAACAGTATCTGTCGGCGTATGTACGAGATCGCGAACAGGGCTAAGAACACGGATATCTATAGGCTTCGCGAATCTAGCGTCAACCACATAAACATCTCTAACCGCCCCATCATCCCTGTACCCAGACAGAAAAGCCGCAACCTCCTCGAGAGGAGAAATAGTCGCGCTCATACCGATCCTCGTTAACCTATACCCGGCCATACGATCCAGTCTCTCAACACTAACCATTAAGTCACTACCACGTTTAGACGAGGCAATCTCATGTATCTCGTCTATAACCACCCAGCGTACCGTTTTCAGCCTTTCCCTAAACTTAGGTGCTGCAAGAGCTATTGCTAAACTTTCAGGGGTAGTCAAAAGGATATGAGGTGGTTTACGGGCCATCTTCTGTTTCTCGGAGGGGGGCGTGTCACTAGTCCTAACCGCCACCTTGATCCTTGGCAGGTCCCCGCCCGCCATATCTTCTATTTCTTTGAGAGGCTCCAAAAGGTTCCTCCGCATGTCATTGTTGAGAGCTCTGAGCGGGGAAATATAGACAACGTAGATCTGTTCCTCAAGCTCACCCCTCTCCGCCATCTCATAGAGCGTATCTATAATCCCTAGAAAAACCGCTAGAGTCTTCCCGCTACCCGTGGGGCTGGAAACCAGGACGTTCTTACCCTCTTTTACGAGAGGGATAGTTCCTCGTTGTGGTAACGTGAAATTGCCGTATTTCTTCCTAAACCATGAAGCGACGTAAGGCCTTAGTAACCCGTATACTTCCTCGTCATCTGGTAGTTGTTTAATCCATCTTACCGGCAACTCTATTATCCGCCCTCCAAACCCCGCTCCAAAATATGGGGTTTGGAGGATCGGAGACTTTTAACTGAGGCGTCAATGTTTCTTAAAGGGTTTTATCCGTCCTAGGAAGGTCCTTGTTATCACTAGTTTCTGTATTTCATTGGTGCCGTCCCCGATCTCTATCATCTTTATGTCTCGGTAGAGCCTCTCGATTCTTGCCTCTTTGCTGAAACCGAATCCACCGTGTACCTGTAGGGCCATTCTCACTATGTCCGTCCCCCATTTCGCGGCGGCAAACTTGGCCATGCTAGCTGCACGGATATAGTCTGGGTGCCCGTGATCCGCTAGCCATGCCGCCCCATATATGAGTCCTCTAATGGCTTCGAGGAGAGTGCTCATCTCGGCTATTAATGAGGCTACCATCTGGTGTTCGATGATCGGCACTCCCATGCTGGTTCTGGACTTGGCATAAGATAACGCGTCGTCGAAGGCGGCTTGTGCTATGCCGAGCCCGGTGGTCGCGGTAACTATTCGTCCCTCGTTAAGTGCCATCATAGTTATCTTGAAGCCTTCACCTTCCTCTCCGAGGCGCTTGTAGGCTGGTACACGGCATTCGTTGAAAAGAATCTCCGAGGTACCGGATCCCCTGTACCCCATCATATCGAGTTTTGATAATTCTATACAGTCACTCTTATCGACCACGAAGAGCGAGATCCCGCGGTGCCGGTCTTCAGGTTTACCGGTTCTTGCAGCGACAAGGAAGAAGCTTGCATAGGGCGAATTTGTGATAAATGTTTTCCTTCCAGTTATAATGTATTCATCGCCTTCTCGGACGGCTTTTGTGGTTAGCGATGCCGCGTCGCTTCCACAGCATGGTTCTGTGAGCGCGAATGCCCCTATCTCTCCTTTGGCAAGCCTTGGCAGATATTCCTCTTTTAATTCTTCGTTACCATACTCCATTATAGGATAGGCAACCATATCACCGGACACCGTGGCAAGTATACCTACGGCGCTACTGGCCCAGCTAAGCTCTTCCACTGCAACCACCGATTGAAGTAAGGTGAAGCCCGGCCCGCCATACTCCTCGGGTACCCTGAGCGCTGTGAACCCCAATTCCCCGATCTCCTGCAATAATTCATCTGGAATCTTGTTTTCCTCGTCAATCTTACGCGCTAAGGGAGCCACTTTAGAACGCGCGAACTCACGTACGGTGCTTCTTATAACTTGCAACTCAGGATCCAGGTTTTCATAGACATCTATTAGGGACATTTCTAACACCCTTCAATTATCCCATTACACTCGGGATAAACTGGATTTAGAAGCCAGGTTGCTCCCAGCATCCTAGGTTTCTGTTCTGAATTATGATTGTTAGAGATGAAAAATATGTTTAGCGTTGGGGGGTCTCTGCATAGGCCAATCACCACAACAGGCCCCCTGGATTAAAGGGGGCCCTAAGGCATAGCTGGTTTACGTCATCGACCCCCAAAACTTATAACAAGACACGGGAAACCAATATATAGTGCTTCTCGCTTGGAAGCTTGGAATCCGGGATCGGTATGGGAGAGGTGTCGCCTATTGTTGACGAACCCAAGATAGAGCTCCGCGTGGAACCCATAAACAAGTTTGCCGAGTTCCTCTGGGATATTTCTAGAAAGTGGAGTCGGAAATGGAAAGAGGCAAAAGCATTTGAGCCAAAACCAGACCCAGAAAAACCCAAATTCTTCACTACAGCAGCATTCCCCTATCCCAACGGTCCACTCCACCTAGGCCACCTTAGGGTCTACACCATAACAGATGTGATCGCCCGCTACAAGAGGATGAAGGGTTACAACGTCCTATTCCCCATGGGGTTCCACTACACGGGCACACCTGTTCTAGTAATGTCTGAGAAGATAGCATCCGGGGATAAGGTAGAAATCTCCAGGATGAGGAGCTATGGCGTGCCGGAAGATGTTATACCACAACTGTCAACACCCATAGGAATGGCAAGGTATTTCCACAGCCTCGCAAAGTATTCCATGGACATAGCCGGCTACAGCATAGATTGGCGCCGCGAATTCACAACGATCGACCCAGAGTTCAGCAAGTTCATAGTTTGGCAGTTCACCAAGCTCAAAAAGAAGGGGTACTTAGTAAAGGGTAGCCACCCAGTCGGCTGGTGCCCTGTTCACCATATACCTGTCGGGATGCATGACACCAAAGGCGATGTTGAGCCCGAGATAGGGGAATTTACACTCATCCATTTCCGCGACGATGAGGGCAATCTCTACCCTGCAGCAACTCTGAGACCGGAAACGGTCTTCGGGGTAACAAACGTTTGGGTTAATCCCGACGCAGAATACGTGCTTGCAGAAGTAGACGGGCAAAAATGGATCATAAGCGCCAAGTCCGCATTCAAACTCGGATTCCAGAACCGACATGTCGTCGTACTCAAAAAATTCAAAGGTGCAGAGCTAGCTGGCAAGGAGCTCGAGAACCCCATAACCGGGTATAAGGTTCCCGTGATCCCTGCATCATTCGTCGATGAAAACACGGCAACGGGCATAGTTATGAGTGTGCCAGCACACGCACCTTTCGACTATGCGGCCCTAAAAGACGTTAAACGCTCTGGACTCCTCCAAAAGCTGGGTATACGAGAAATCGAGCCTATACCACTTATAAGAGTAGAAGGCTATAGTGAAATCCCAGCAAAGGACGCCGTTGAGTCTCGCCAGATAAAGAGTCAAGAGGAGAGAGAAAAACTCGATGAAGCCACAAAGGAGATCTATGCTGCCGAACACAGTCATGGTGTAATGAGGGAAGACATTGACAGACTGGTAAATCCCGAACTCCTCAGCGGACACCAGGGTACATTATACGCTGGGTTCCTAAAGGAGTGGATAGCAGGTAAACCCGTAGCCCAGGCAAGAGAAAACATCAAAAAACTATTACAAGCTAGCGGCAACGGCGACAAGATGTACGAGATACTCAACAAACCCGTATATTGCAGGTGTGGAAACGAGATAGTAGTAAAGGTACTCGAAGACCAATGGTTTATCGACTATGGGAACAAAGAATGGAAGAAACTAGCCCATAAAGCCCTAGAACTCATGAAAATACTTCCAGAGGAGTATAGGTCACAATTCCGTTATACAATTGACTGGCTCACTAAGAAAGCCTGTGCTAGAACCCGGGGATTGGGAACAGAACTACCCTGGGCGCCGGGATGGATAATAGAAAGCCTGAGCGACTCAACGATCTACATGGCATTCTATACAGTCAATTATAGGATCAAGAGACTCGGAGTAGACCCCTCCAGGCTAGATGTCGACTTTTGGGAGTACATTTTCCTAGGGAATGGCGACCCAGAGAAGATATCGGAGAAGACTGGGATACCGCGAGATGAGCTAGAAGCTATGCGCTCCGAGTTCGATTACTGGTACCCACTAGACGCTAGGCATAGTGGTAAGGATCTAGTTCAGAACCACCTGACATTCTTCATCTTCAACCACGTTGCACTGTTCCCTGAGGAAAAGTGGCCTCGTTCAATAGCAGTAAACGGATTTGTAATGGTTGAAGGTAGCAAGATGAGCAAGAGCCTCGGAAACGTGCTAGCCCTGATAAGGGTAGCCCGCGTCTACGGGCCTGACGGGGCACGTGCAGCCACCATCCTTGCGAGTGAGATGGGGCAAGATGCTAATTTCACAGTAGAGCTGTTCAAAAGTACACTATCCCAGCTCTCCCAGATCTATAATAAACTCAATAACATCATCTCATCACTGGACGGTGTAAAACCAGGGAAGCCCAATACACTACACCTTCTTGACCGGTGGATGTTATCTAGGCTATCCACACACATTGAGGAGACTGCGAAAGCCATAGATAACTTCAGGCTCCGCGATGCTGCCAACAGGGTTTTCTACATGCTTGACAGTGATTTCTCGCTTTACACAAGGTTAACGGCAAACCGTGATGACGAAGCACGGAAATATGTCCTCTACAAAGTCGCGGATTCCTGGATAAGAATGCTACAACCCTTCACACCCTATTTAGCCGAGGAGTTATGGGAGAAACTAGGCGGCGAGGACCTAGTATCTCACGCCGAGTGGCCAGAAACACCTCCACGCGACATCGAAGCAGAGATAAAGATGGCTTATGCAACGCTGGTAGCAGAAGATATCAGGAGTATAATAAAAGTAGCGGGCAAAGGAACCGGCAAGGCGGTACTCGTATTCGCAAGATCCGACATGTTGCCTCTGCTTAGGGAAGCAATTCATATCATACGGGAGGGACGACCCGTGAGGGACCTGATTAGAAAATTGGCAACAACATATTCGATGGGAAGGGAGGCACCCAAGCTAGCTAAGCGGCTCTACCAGGTGGCGTCTGATCTCCCTCCAATGATAAGAGACTTTGTATTAGAGGCAGAGTTGGACGAGGCTGGAACTGTAGAAGAACTAAAACATTATATTGAGGACAAGACCGGGCTTAAGATCGAAATATCGACACAGCCGCCAGAGGGCATGAAAGAGAAGATGCCTCTACCAACGAAACCAGCAATATACGTAATTTAGACTCAAGGTATTACCTCTGTCGAATCCCTAAGGGGATCATACAATACGTCATCCCAAGAAATAACCCCCATTTCCACAAGTTTCTCCACTATCTCTCTAAGTTTTAGTATATGATCTATCGTTCGTTGCGTCACCCAGCAAACAGCCCTATGCCCCTCCTCGCCCCAGTGCCTCTCATAAAGCGCATAAAGACAACGTCCACCACACCATTTGAAATAAGGACAGCTAGCACAGTCTGGGAATTCTCTACGAACATCGATCCAGCGTTTAACACCTTCATCTACAGAGCCTACCTCAGCCCACTTCTCACCTACAGCTATCGGGCAAGCCAGCAACCGTCCGTCAGTGGAGACTGAAACAGAGTCCCGTCCGGCTCCACAAGGTACACCATGCCATCCCCCTTTCTTGTCTGCAGTCAACACGCCTAGGAAAGGGACAATCCCGGGAATCTCCCCCTGTGCAAGCTTCTCACCCATATACATCACGAGTCGACGGATTCCTGGTAAGTACCTATTTTTTGCCCATTCCAAGAAAGGCCAGGGTTCATCCCATACGACATCCAGCTGCCAGTGAACATGTGTAAAAACGCCGAGATCCAGCAAATGTGTTACATCACGATAAATACAGGTATCCTTCGTCACGGTCATCCTAGCTATGCGCCTACAATTACAAAAACCCGCTAGCCACCGGGCTGTATTGATTGCTCTCTTATAGATTCCTTTACCCCTGTACTTGTCCGTAAGCCATTCAACGCCATCAACACTTATTAGAACGGTTTCCATCCTCTCCCAATAGTTCTTCGGCAGAAGATGCGGTAGCGTGCCGTTTGTCTGAATACCATAATGCGCTTTAATAGAATCCATTACTTCCATTATGAACCGTGCATTAAGTAGAGGCTCGCCCCCGTAAAAGATCACCGTTGGATCAGGATCCTTTGAAATCAGCCTGGCAAGCCGCTCCACATTATATTTCTCTTTATATGGGACAAGCCGTTCAGGGAAACTTCCTCCGCAATACTTACACCGTAGGTTGCATCTGCCAGTAGTGTGTACTATCCAGAGCATATCCTCCTCTACCCGCCTCCCCTCAAGTATTTCTCTATCTCCAGATCTGTACGTCTTCTCTTATGATTGATATCATAATATATCCACGACAACCTATACTCTTCCCCAAGCTCTCCGAGCTTCTTCAATGCCAACGCAGCTAATTCAAGGCTAGAAACCCGTTCACGCCCTTCTATAACAGAACGAATTTCTCGTTCAATCCTCCTAGCATCCTCAACGCTGGCCCCGTTTTTGAGTAGGGAAACGATAAGCTTTTCCGGAATATACTCCTCGGTCCTCCCATTCCTTTTCACTACCACAACCATGTCATACCAACTCCACACTACCTACCAACACCAAATGAAGCAGATTCGAATAGCTAGCCACTAAATACCCTAACCCTCCACTACCCCCTAGAAGCGGAGGTAGAAGACGGGATGCCCCAAACTTTTTTCATCGCGGAAGATTGTACAGAGCCTCGAAACATTATATCCTGGGCCCGTAGTGGAGGAGAGATCAAGCTAGACCATAGAATAATCGACAAAGCCCAGGAGGCCAGGCAAATACTAGAGAAAGAGGCGAGGCACAGAAAAATATATGGATACCATACGCGCCTAGGACGTCTCTACGACGCTGAAACCCGTTGGACGCCGCATCATGAGATCACAGTACTAGAAGAACATGCCATGGGTGCTGGCGGTCTTCATGGGCCAATAACAGGACGTGTGTTTATGGTGGTTTGGCTCACCCAGCTAACCCGGGGATATGCCCCGGTCTCAGGAGCGACGCTCCAACGACTCGTTGAACCCATAAAATGTGGTTACTCGCCAGCCATTCCGGCCTATGGAAGCGTAGGTGCAAGCGGTGACCTAGCCCCCGCCTCGCATGTTGTTTTACAACTCTTATATGGAAAAGGAAAAATATGGTCTCCCGAAGGCGAACTCGTCCATGGTAGCCAAATGTTTGAAGAATGTGGATTGACGGTTCATGAGCTAAAACGTGGTGAAGCATTAACGATAATAAACACTACAGCCTACAGCACCACGCTTTTACTCCTCTCGACACACGCACTTGAAGCGATGAACAGATACTCCCTAGAAACCGCCAACCTAATCTACAGAAGCGTAAAGGGTAACTGTGAACATATAGATGAGTCCCTAGCAGAATTAAAGAAACATCCCGGAATCTCCCGAGCCCTAAAAGAGCTAACATGCAAATGCGACTGGGAGCCCCGAAGACTACAAGACCCATACAGTATACGGTGTAGCCCAATACTATTAGGGGCAGTATATGACCAGGTAGAACACGCCTACCAGACCGCTCTACGTGAATATTGCAGTACATCAACAAATCCAGTCATCGCCAACGGGACAGTTAGACATGCATGTCTATTCCACGCGATCTACCCGGCACTAGCAATGGACGCTTTATCCCCAGCAGTAGCTCTACTAGCTAACCTGGCGGAACGCAGAGCCTCCCAGATAATGGATACCAATATAACGGGGCTTCCACCATTCCTAGCGGGACCCGAAAGCAGCGTAGGACTAATGATAACACATTATACCATGGCTGCCCTGGCCTCTGAGACAAGGGCCGAGTCGATGCCTCGCAGCCCGAACAACATTCCAACAAGCCTTCTCCAAGAAGACATAGTATCCATGGCCCCCAACGCGGGGATACGCCTAGCCCGCCAACTATGGTTACTATCCGAGATACTCGCCGCTGAAAGAGCCATTGTTCTTGCCGCGCTTAACGGGCAAGACGCCAAGGAGGCCCGGATGACCTGGCAGACGCATGCAGCCGCTCTACGTGGAGATGCATTAATAGGTGGGGAACCCGGCCTTTTCGCTTAATGGGAAAACATTAACTCTCTCCTCCCCAAAATACTCATACGGTCCGGCCCCGCGAAAGGAGGGGCATATGACGTTAGTCATGCCAATCTGAACCCTCCCACTCATGGCGGGAGGATAGTGTAGGCACCCCTGGGGTAGCCGATGCCCCAAACCCCTCTCCAGGGGCCGGCCATCCTCCTTGTAAGGTATTATCCCAGTGTCACCAAGGTCTACCCTATTTCGCCTGGACGTGCTTGTAACGTAACCATATGGAAAGGACGAGGAAAGGGTGTATAGGAGATGATATCCTCTATTCTAGGAAGAATAGTTGGCAAGGCTTCACACGACCCCCGAGAACAGGCCAATATGGAGTATCAGAGGCTGATAATGGGGCTGGCCGACGCTCGTGACAGGTTTGGTGAGTGGTATCTAAGGATCATGGAAGAAATAAAGTCCTCAAAGGAAAAGCTGGAGATAGCTCTCAGAAACAATGATAAAGAAACTGCTTTTGCAGCGATGTACAATATATGGGAGAAGAAGAAGCTCGCGAGAGCTGCGAAAGCGTTAGAACTAATATATGACTGGCTGATCGACCGTGCAAGAACCGCAAGTGACATAACACAATTCCGTGAGACCGTTAACGCCTTCGTACCATACATAATGGAGCTTCAGAAGCAAGCCCATGATCAGGGTGGCGATCTAGCATCCGGTTTAACATACACCGGTAGCGTAGCTAGAAATGTTACCGACTCTATATCTGCAACCCTGACTACCGCCGAGACAGCCGCCGCCCACGCCAGACCGGTTCCCGCTGAAGCCGAAAAGGTAGTACGCGAAATGCTGGGGAAGGCCGAACACGAGGTTGATCGTTTCGTGCCTTCAGCCGTATTCCCCGAGCCACCAGCCCAGACGCTAGAGGAAAGGGTTTATCTCTACATAATCCAGAACCGTGGAAGAAAGCTCAGTGTATCATCGATAGCCTCCGCCCTAGGCGAGCCAGTGGAAAACGTGAGACAGGCAGTGTATGCGCTATACAGGAAGGGTAAGATAAAGATAAGCGCCCCTACCACCGCTTAACCCCTCTATTTCTACCAGCACCGTATAACCCTAAGATTGGACCAGGGCGGGGTGATGTTTTATGAGCACAGCTCTAGCTGAGCATGCGAGGAAATACGCATTAGCAGCCGTCGAGCAAGACAGGAATAAAGACTATGAGAACGCTATGCGAAACTATGAAGCAGCTATACAGCTCCTTCAGAAACTTATAACACTCTACCCGGATCATCCTCTCAGACCCATCTACGAAGACTATATAAGAAAATACAAAATCAGGGTCGAGCAGATAAAGAGGATGAGAGTACCTCAGGCAGCCGGTTTTAAACCCGATTTCGAGATAACCGAGGACACAGGGTACTCTGAACCAGACTCGGAAGGATCGTCTTCTCCAGATGAACCCCCGCCCTTCGTGCGTAGAGAACGATTCAATGTATCATTCTCAGACATAGCCGGACTCCAGCAAGCCAAAGAAGCTATCAAGGAAGCGATAATCTACCCTATACGAAGACCAGACCTGTTCCCCCTGGGATGGCCACGCGGGATCCTACTCTTCGGGCCGCCCGGGACAGGTAAAACCATGCTCGCCGCAGCAGTATCAAACGAGATAGACGCTGAGTTCCTCTACGTAGACGCGTCTAGCATAATGAGCAAATGGTTGGGTGAAGGAGAAAAGAACGTACGCCGTCTCTTCGACTATGCAAGGTCGAAGGCCGAGAAGGGAACCCCTGTAATAATCTTCATCGACGAGATAGACGCGCTCCTAGGCATGCACAACAATGAAGTAGGAGGCGAGGTCAGGGTACGCAACCAGTTCCTTAAAGAAATGGATGGCATCCAGGACAAAGACAAAAACCTACACGTATACGTTATAGGCGCCACGAACAAGCCGTGGAAACTTGACGAACCATTCATCCGTCGTTTCCAAAAGAGGATCTACGTCCCACTGCCAGACATGGAAACTAGACGCGAAATACTCAGACTCTACACCCGCAAGCTAAGACTCGACAACGTCAACCTAGACAAGCTGGCTGAAATGATGGAAGGATACACCGGAAGCGATATCAGAGACATAGTCAACGCAGCCTATATGAGAACGATAAAAGAATACTTCGAGAACGGCGAGAAAGGAATGCCCCGCCCCCTCTCAATGGACGACTTCATCGAAGTAATGAAGAAGAGAAAACCAAGCGTTAACAAGTCAATGCTAAAACTATACGACAAATGGTTCGACGAATTCAAGGCCCTCTAAAGGCGCGGGGCCCGAGCCCAATCATCCTTAATAGGGCCCCGCGCCCAATAGGGTGTGTAGGGGGCAAATATGGGGAGCTTAGAGCCTGGGCTGGGCTTGATGCTTGTTTTTGTGGGAGTAATTATAATTCTCGTGGGAATACTAGTTATAGTCCTCGCCTCGACCGGAGGTAAAGGAGAGGTGGAAGGCGGGGCAGTAGTGATCATCGGCCCCATACCGATAGTTTTTGGTTCCAACAAAACCATAGCCACAGGACTACTACTAATCGCAGCTGCAATATTCGCTTTTATGATAATAATGTACCTGTATGCACAGAGGATTTTCCAGTAAAAAGTATAGCTTTAGTTTCTGACCTCCTAGCCTACACGGGAGGCGAATTCCCTAACAGCTTCGTCTAACTCTTTATGTAGTTCTTCTAACCGCTGTTTCTTTCTAGATTCTAGTTTTTCAGCGGCGCTCTTGTATGCGTCCTCGATCTTCGCCTTAGCCTCGACGACTACCTCATCCTTAGTCGGTAACGGCATTGCTCCACACCGTTTCAGAGTGAGGCGGTACATCCGGGATAAAACTCTTCTCCAGCAACACCAACAAGATAACTTGTTGAAGGTGTGATAAAGAAATAGGAAGGTTAGAAGTACTCTTCTTCCATTCGCCCCATTATCCTCCTACTTATCCTATAGAACGCTATTCCAAATATTATGAGACCCGCCATGCCCACGAATATCGGCGTCATCCGTTTCAGTTTGGTCGTAAGAGTTGGTTGGAGGCTTAGGGGTACATTCGTTTGGTCGGGCACCGTTATTGTTTTCTGCAACTGGTGGTACCCGTTTGCATCGACTACAACCTGGTATGCACCATAAGTCAACTGTGCCTCAATAGTACCGTCGTCGGTTGTCAATCCGCCAAACCGTATTATACCATTCGAATCAACGATTGTGACTAGAGCGCCTTTCAATGGCTCTCCTAGGTCATTGGTTACAGTAACTACTACAGTGTATATCTTGGGATCAGCTGTTACGGGGACTGTTTTGTTAGCGTCCGCCTCTATCGTTACCTCGTCGGGGAACGTGTATACGTCCATTGTTAATGGTGAGAAGGTAAGCTTGTATGTGCCATACGGTAATATTATGCTTCCTTTCCCGGATACATTGAATGATCCACTGCAATTTGCGCATTCGAGATTACCCTCTCTGACATATTTTACCAGATATGACAAGCCTATGAGGTTCCCGGTCTGAGAGTCCCGTAGCTCTATTGTTATATTGAACATGGTATAGTTTAGGGTAACAGGTATGATTGATGCGCCAGTAAGATTATCCGGGATAGTCACGGTTATAGTGGACTCGCGTAGATAGTATGCTTCTGGCATAATGGACGCCGAGTACCTGCCTGCTCTGAGACCGTCTGTTATAGATGCTGTCCCGTCTATTACGGACGTGGTGACGGTCTCGCCTGTATCTAGGTTGACTAGTGTTAGTCTAGCACGTGCTACGGGATCGCCCTCGGGGGTTCTCACGTCAAACGTTACATAGTACTTTATGGGTTCCATTTGTATGTTAACTGTAGTGTTCGGAGACAGCAGGTATACCGGGCTTAGTGTTGTATTAACGTAGTATTTTGCCATCGCGGTTAGCTCGTATACGCCCGGCAGTAACCTAAGGGATACCGCGCCCTGCCTAGTTGATACGGAGAACACGGCATCCTCCACATTTCCAAATGGACCCAGATAATGTAGTTCAACGGTAGCATTAACATCATATAACGACGATTCAGCGTCGGAAACAGTGAATAGGAACTCCATTCTAGGCACGGTGAACTCTACCCTAACTTCTGCTGTATCTACCTGTTCGGGGACTTGGAACTGTGCTTGGAGGACTAGGTCCATATAGCTGTAAATAGCAGTGTAGACCCCGGGTCTTAGGTCGGTAGAGACTGTTCCGAAGTTGACTTCTACTGTAGTGTTCGTGGTTAGGGGGAGTGGTGTGTAGACTAGTGTTAGGTTGCCTTGGTTGATGGGTCCTAACTCCTCGCCGGTGGACGAGTCTACTGCTGTGAGATCTATTGTTACTGCTACTGTGATAGGATCAACGAGCGCCGTATACTGTGTGTCCTCCTCCACTTCTAGATCGATCAAGATTGGTTGATATCCTTCAAGGGATGCGTTTAAAACGTAGTATCCAGGCGGTAGGGTTAGCACTGCTTGATCTGTCAGTCTAGCCGATACGCCTAATTGTATCCCGTTCCAAGAGATTATCGTGAGCGATAAAGGCAACTGGTTTGATATGGGTATCACCCCTCCAGGGAGATTTAGTGTCGGATCGATGAAGGTTAGGTTTACATTGTAGAGGATGGACTGTAGCAATGGTTGAAGATCAAGGTCACCAGTTAGGTTTAATGTGATGGTTAACGGTTGGAAGCCGTCACGGATTATTGTTACATTGTAGATTCCAACGTAAAGGCTTATGCCGAGCTGAGTATCTGGAGTGTAGAGTGTGTAATTACCTATGCCTAGGTAGGAGAGGAAATCGTCCCAGGGTGTTATAATGACTTGGAATTGTTGTATGGGCGTCCTTGGGAACGTTACCGTGTATGCCGATGTGATATTTACCACGTTTTCTGCACTTTGTGGTTCTATAGTGAGGTAGGCGTATCTGGGTTGTAATTGTGTTGAGGTGGAGATTGAAGGCCGATCTACCGTTAGGGTGGTTTGGATGCCGATGTATCTTGGATGCGTTATTTCCAGCGTATAGTCACCGTAAGGTATGGAGACCTGTAGAGAACCGTTCTCCAATGTGAATACTTTGCTATTACCGCCTACATATGTGAGTTTTACCTCTACCCCCGGAATCGGTACATTATAGTTTATGTCTATGATCCTGAGGGTAAAGCTAGACTGTTTAGCATCCAACTGTACCTGTATATTAGCATCTCCAGTCACCTGTAACGGTAATGTTGTAGTCTCTGTGTAGGGGCTTGAAAGTGTAAGCGTATAGTTGCCAGCACGCAACGATAGGTACGCATTGCCGTCGGGGCCGGTGACCACTGTGATGGGGGGAATAGTTAGTCCTTGGTGGACGGCAGTTACAGTAACGCTGGGCACGCCGCCCGATACAAAGCCCTCTGTAGTGTCTGGATTGTATAGTGCCTGTAAGGATACCGTATAATAGATAGGGTTCAAGAGGATGGTCTCGTATACGGGGGACGGCGTGTTGGAGAATGGTATATCAAGCCTTTCAACGTCGACATAGTAGTACTGCGCATTTATAGACAAGGTAAACGAGCCGCCGGGCAACCTAACGTGGACAGTTCCGTACTGATCCGTAGTTAACGTCATATTCCTCCCGTTAGTCGAGATGACTACAGTGGCTCCTGTTACCGGGTAGTTTTGACCTATAGAATAAAGGTCGGAGTCGACAATGTTCAAATAGACATCCGTTAGTACTGGCAGCATTTCCACAGTCACGTTGCTACTACTTGGAGATGCAGGCAAGGTGACTGGCGATGGTTGTAGGTAATATTCCTTTGAGGCTGTTATGATGTAGGTAATGTTGCTCCAAACCCATACAAGCGCCTGGCCTTGGGCATCGGTCTCCGCGTTTAGGTCGTACGGTATCAAACCTTGCGGTGAGGCGCTAGCGTTAAGCGAGAGCTGTACCTCCGGCAAGGGACCGGCGACCAGCCTTGTACCGTCGGTGGAGTCACTCGGCTCAGGCACAATGGTTTGTATTAGATGTTCTGTAAGATGGAGGTCTAGGTCAACGGTTGTAACTCCTCCGCCACTCACCGTTACGCTTGTATAGGCTTCGCCATATCCCGAGTATACGGTCTTTACGTTGTATATTCCCACTGGTACGTAGAAGAGGGCGGCTGTTAGGTTGGAAGTTATGTTCGTGACGGTAGAGAACGCGACGGGCGATCCGTCTTCGTATAGGGTAAAGTTCCTGCCTAATGCCAGCTCGTTGGTTGTTGTACCGTTGAGGTAATGATAGTAGTTGGTGGAGTAGACTAACAATGGGTAAAGCCTAGGATTATCTGGGTTTAATTCTTTCATAGCCGTTACATACGAGCCCTCAGCGGGAACTATTACTATGTAATCCATAGTATCCCTTGCTAAGACTCCGGCCAGGGGGGATACCCCACTTATAATACCGTTAAACCCGGGCCCGCCTCTCCAGAGGGGTTGCCAAACCGGGGGGTTGATTGACAAATTCATGAGCTGGAGCACGCCGTTGTCCCCGCCCAACAAGAGATATGTACCGTTATGGAGGAACCTAACCTTGTCAACAGGTTCTCCTAGAGCGTAGGTCCACGCGGCAGTATATCTTGCCTCTGTATCGTTCCAGACGAATAGGTATGTCAAACCCCCACTAGTGCCTACAGCAATCATCCTGCCGTCGGGGGATACATCTGCAGTATACGGTGTACCGTCCATAAAGCTCCACTGATAGAAGAAGGTGGCATTCCCACCCGTCTCGTTCAGATAATAGAATGCCACGAAATCGTCTCCCCCTATAACGAGCAGCGAGGTAGCGGGTCCCCATGGCATAATGCTGAGGTTAGACCAGGCAGGCGGTGCTTGCGGGGGTGAGACGAAGGCTAGTACCCGAAGATCCCCTGGAAAATCGATAGTCCCCGTGGTTCCACCATAGAGGGGTAGAGGGAGCCATAGGAAGCGAAGGTCTCTGTTTGGATCGATATTCGGCGCATTAGAAGCGTTTAGAAGTATAAACTGGGTATAATATGAGCCTTTGGGGATGCTAAGATAGGGATCACTGTTGGCATTCTCAAGGGAGGGAGGGGGCATTGTGGTTTGGTTAAGAGGCGTACTCCAACTTGTCAGGACGTGCAGGTTGTTCGGCTTCACTTCTAATGGAATAGAATCTATAGAATAGTTATAGTACATGGTCGTATTACTCGTCTGGTTGAAATATGCATAGCTGAGATATACAGAAACCGAATACTTTCCCGGGAGCAAATGGAACCTATAACTAACAGGGTAAGCGGTACCGTTAAGCTCTATGATGCTACTGTAATAGCTTTCACCGCCAGTATCATTGTTGTGTATAAGAATTATGTAGGAGGCATTAACGGTATAGTTGGTATTTTCGGATCCTCCTATGCCTTTGGGGTCGAGGGACGCTGGTATAATATCTGTCCCATTGAGATAGTAGAGTTCGCCAACGATTGTGGGAAGCATGAGCGTGCCGCCTACTTGAGGGGCGGCATATACAAGCATGAGAGACGAGTTTTTAACGTAGGACAAGGTTGAGGTACGGTTTTCAAGGACGTTTACGGACATAACGGTATAGTTTGCCAGGGAACGGTATACCGAAGGATCAGGGGTCGGGCCCATCTCGAACCAGTAAGGACTTCCTATCCGGTAAAGGTATAGGAAACCTTGATCGTCAACACCACCTAGGACATACCCATTAGCATCCCCGGCAACTTCGAGACCGGTGACAGACCCTCTAACACCTTGGAAGTACTTGGAATTAGAGACGTTAAACGTGTCAATAGCCACTAACTCTCCTGCGTCAGTCCCTATACCCATCCATCGCCCAGGGCTCCCGGATATAGACATTGCCGTAGCGGTTCCCGTCAAGCTATAAGTCCAAGATACGCTGCCCTCATAGGGGTTTAGTGCAGCGGCAAAACCCGTTCCAGCCATATAGATTATTGAACGGTTCTCGTCTTGGATGGCTGTTCTTAACGAGTAGTTGTTGAGGAACTCGTATTTCATGGCATTGTAGATATGGGATAGCGATACGGTAACCTCGAAGGGCAACTGGTTGTTTTGTGCGCTGACAGTGGTTGCCGGCATTGCTAGGAGTGTTATTATAAGTAGAATAGCTGGGAGGATTCTCCCAAGGCTTGTCGAATCTTTGCTACTCAATTCCTATCACCATAAACTATCCACTAGACCCCCGGGGGAACGCGAATCACCCGTCCCGCTAGGCCCAGCTATAGCCCTTCTCGGACATGCTGTAATACATTACTATCTCTTACAGATAAATATCATTATCCTACACATCCATTCATAGGATGCTGGATGACATTGTCGTTGAGTTCAATGGAAAAGTTATTACTCCTATGAGGTCAATGAGGTTCTTGGGATGCTTAACAGCGGGAGGAGGCAATAAGTTTTGCCACGACTACCAAAAATCAAAGGACTACTAAGTAAAAAGAAGAAGGAAGAAAAAGCTCCGACCCCCGAAGAAGCGGAGTCTATACTCCGAAGACAGATTGAGGAGATGGCCCGCGAAAGATTGAGCGGGTACATAGCCACGGGTATACCCAGAGGCTACAAAATCATAAAGCGATACCCCCTCGAGGACCCCTGGTCCCACGCCGTAATAGTAGAAAACCCTGAAACCAAAGATCGCCGCTATATAGTTGACGAGATCCCGCTCAGCCGAGACGAGAAAGAACTCTATGACAAACTCATGGATATACTCTACTGGGAACTCGAACCCCCACCCCCCGGCGTTGATTACCAAGAGCACTTCCAACGGGAAGCAAAACGGGTCATAAGCAGGTACCAACTACGCCTTGGGCTACTCCCAGGCGTCAGCTGGGCTAAGATCCTCTACTACATAATAAGGGACACCATAGGATTCGGCGTCATAGACCCATTATTCAAGGACCCCTACGTCGAGGATATAAGCTGTGACGGACTGAACAGGCCAATATTCGTCTGGCACAGAGAATTCGAAAGCATACCCTCAAACATAGTCTTCACCGACGAATAAACACTCGACAGCATGATACTCAGACTAGCGCACAAAGCCGGAAAACATGTAAGCGTGGCATTCCCAATAGTCGACGCTATACTCCCAGGAGGCCATAGATTAGCCGCCACCTACAAGAGAGAAGTAAGCGTCGGCGGATCCAGCTTCACCATAAGAAAATTCAGGGAAAACCCGCTAACAGTCCCCGAAATGATACGTGGCGGCACTATAAGCGCTGAACTAGCAGCCTACTTCTGGCTGGCAATGGAGTTCAAGATGACCGGCCTCATAATGGGTGTCACCGGAAGCGGTAAAACCACAACTCTCAACGGGCTAGCAACAATGTTCCGCCCCACAATCAAAGTAGTCACTATAGAGGACACCCCAGAGCTCAGGATCCCCCTCGAAAACTGGGTACAACTCGTATCAAGGCCGAGCTACGGGCTAGGGCCAGAGAAGATAGGCGAGATAAGCCTTTACGACCTAATCAGAGTAAGCCTCAGATACAGGCCGGACATAATAATCGTCGGAGAGGTCCGCGGTGAGGAAGCATACGTCCTCTTCCAAGCCATAGCAACCGGGCACGGAGGACTGACAACCCTACACGCAGAAAACATAGACGCCGCGGTGAAAAGGCTCATCAGCCCCCCCATGAACATACCCCAAAGCTACATACCACTCATGAACTTCGCACTAGTAATAAAACGCGTCAGACTCTACCAGCCCGACGGCACATACAAGATAGTCCGAAGAGTCACAGACGTCTGGGAAATAAGGGACTTCGGCGACTATCCCCGAGTAGCCAGGTGGAACCCCGCTACAAGAGAACACGAACTCTACCTAGACAACAGTATAATACTAAAAAGCATAGCCGAAGAGGCAGGCAAATCCATGGACTGGATATTCGAGGAAATCAACAGGAGAGCCGCAGTGCTCCAATGGGCAGCAGTCGAAAAGATATACGACTACAGACGCTTCGCAAGAGTAATCCACCAATACTACGCAAACCCAGAACAGGTCTACAGACAAGCCACAGGCAAAATACACAGCCTAACAGCGCCCCGCCCACTATTCTAATCCCCCCACCGAAAAGGGGGTGTAAACAACAGATGCCCCTCACAACAGGACTCAGAAGAAAAATAGCAAGGTTCAAAGACAGAATAAGACGGCTAAGACGTCCCCGAGAACGCCTAGCCCGCCCAAAGAGGAGACGCGTAACCTTCGGCGACGTAATAGACTACCTCTCCGTAGCATACTTCGGAAAATACGCCAAAGGCCTCGTAAAAACATTCGAACTAGAACGAGCCATAAAACAGAGCGGTCTAAACTACTACCCCGAACTCTACGCGGCCAGAGTCCTAGCAATAACGACCTCCATAGCCGCACTGGCGATATACATTTCACTACTCACAGCCTTCCTCCCCATAAGCCTCGCCGCCAAACTCATACTAATCATACTCATACTCCTCTCACCCGCAATAGCATTCGGGCTAATGATAGGATACCCTTCAATGGCCACAGGCGCACGACGATCAGGAGTTGAGACCGAGCTACCATTCTTCACGGCATACCTAACCACCATGGCGAGAGGAGGCGTAGACGTATCCAAGGTCTTGGAACGAGTAGCCAACCTCAAAGTATTCAAGGCAATGCGCGAGGAGGCGCGCCGCGTTGTAAGAGACGTCATAGTATTCGGTAAAGACCCTCTAGAAGCCCTCGAACACAACGCGCTCGATCACCCAAGCACACTTTACAGGGACTTCATACTCGGATACGTAACCACCGTGAGGACGGGCGGCGACGTTCTACACTACCTAGAAATAAGGACACAAGACATATTCGCACGCCGCACAGAGGAACTGAAAACTATAGCCGAGAGAATGAGCATGTTCACAGAACTATACATAACAATAGCAGTCATACTCACACTAGTATTCTACATATTCTTCACAATATCAGCGGTCTTCCCCGCAGGAGGACTAGGAGGCACCGCACAACTAGCCCTCTTCACATTCGTCCTACTCCCCACACTCACCATACTCATACTCTACATGATACACTCCGCCCAGCCCAAGACCCCCATAGTATACAACCTACCCTACAGGTTCTCCATCTTCTACGGGCTACCACTATCCCTCACAGTATTCGTAGTATTCCTCTACGCCACCAACGCCATCAGCGTCTTCCACGGAAACTACAGCGTACAAGCCATACAAGGAATGTCCCTAACAGTCGGAGCCACACTAGTAACCATATCAGCCCCCGGACTAATCGTATACGAAAAAGAGAAACGCAAGAACAAAGGAGTAGACCGGGCCACCGCCAACTTCCTAAGAGACCTAGCAGAAGTAAGGAAAACCGGGCTAAGCCCCGAGAAAAGCATAGTAATGCTAGCAGAAAGAGACTACGGACCCCTAACAAAGATCATACGACGCATCGCCGTAGCAATAAACATAGGACTCGACCTCGAAAAAGCAATGCGAAGAGCACTAAGAGGAATGAGAAACTGGATCCTCCTAGCCAACATGAGATTCCTCGCCGACGGCATAGAAGTAGGCGGAGGCACAAGCCAAACACTAGACAGCCTCGCAAGATACGCGAACAGCATAGTAGACCTCGAAGAAGAACTCCGAAGAAGACTACGCACATTCATAATGATGCCCTACTTCGGAGCAATAATGGTCTCAGTAGCAAGCCTCCTAGTACTATCATTCTCCATCCAAACACTAGGAATAACCGGAGAACAAGTAGCAGTCGGCGGAGGAACCCATCTCACACCCCAAGACATAGCAAGAGTAGCAACAATGCTAAGCGTCGGAGGAATATTCAACTCCTGGCTAATGGGATTCGTAGCAGGAAAAATACAGGACAGCTCAATAGCAGGAGGATTCCGCCATGCAACAATACTCGTAATAATAACACTCATAGCCACAATACTAGTGCTAGGAAAAATAACAATAGGAACCTAAACTCTCCCAATACATACACTGCAACAACACGTTACTACGAACATACAATACTCTGAAAACACGGTAACATATATCCTTATAAACCATCCACAATAACACTAAACACCGAACACAACTCTCAAACCCCGCCAATACAATGGTGGGAGGTGCAGACAAAATGAAGAAAGGAATCTCACCCGTAATAGCCACGGTCATTATTGTTGCTGTTGCTATTGCTATTTCGATCGCTGTTGCAGGCTGGCTTATGGGTCTCTGGGGTACTTTGGGTGGTACAGAGCAACTACAAGTACTCCCAACTACAAAACTTGAGAAGAGCGGTACCGACTGGTTATTTACGGTTGATATTAAGAATACTGGTAGTAAAGACGCAGTAATAACCAAAATAGAACTAGTGGGTGTAGGAGATACTACTAGCGGATTAACATTCGCGAATGGTACAAGTTTTAGCAGTGTTACAGTGCCACAAGGGCAAACACAAAGCATCCAGCTAAAGGTATCAAGTGGTACAGTTACCCCTGGTACTCAGTATGTTGTGAAGGTGTATACTGATTCTGGTGGTGTGTATCAGGGATATGTTGTAGCCCAGAGCTGACGCCTACCGTAAAATCTTTTTCTTTTTCCTCGTTTTCTGTTACTAGTATCTCTTTTTGATTCTTTTTTGTGGACGATATAAGGCATCTTATATTAACTTTGGCTCCAGAATTATATTATTAGTATTCCTTCTTTTGAGTGGAGGGTTATTCGATGAAGAGGGTAAATGCTGGTATTGAACCTGTTATAGCTCTTGTCATTATTGTTGCTGTTGCTATTGCTATTTCGATCGCTGTTGCAGGCTGGCTTATGGGTCTCTGGGGTACTTTTGGTGGTACCGAGCAACTACAAGTACTCCCAACAACGAATCTGGAGAACAGTACTACTGGATGGATTCTTACTGTTAATGTGAAGAACACTGGTAGTAAAGACGCAGTAATAACAAAAATTGAACTAGTGGGAGTGGGAGCTACGGGGCAAACAGGCGTCACCACTAACGAAACGTTGCCGTTCACAGTACCACAAGGACAGACGGAATCTATTCAAGTCACCTTTGCGGCGTCCAATTTCGCGAATGCAGTTACTCCTGGTGCTCAGTATGTTGTGAAGGTGTATACTGATTCTGGTGGTGTGTATCAGGGATATGTTGTAGCCCAGAGCTAACATTGCAGTTTCGCTATTAAGTTAAACCGGTTGTTAGAATGTTGAAGGTAGATTCAATTATATTCTTTCCTCTAGGGCGGTGTTATCTCTATATAGGTGTTTTCTAGAAAATAGGAGAAACGGGTAAGTAGAATGACTGGTTAAGGGTGTGGGAATTTGATGTCACGTTCTGGTATATCACCCGTGATAGCCACGGTCATTATTGTTGCTGTTGCTATTGCTATTTCGATCGCTGTTGCAGGCTGGTTGCTCGGTTTTTGGAATGTGACAAGTACCGAGAAGAGTGAAGGTATTTATTTCTATTATGACACTTACTATAACTCTACTGAGGGTGCCTTGTATTTGCATATTTTTACCCATTTGAGGCCTGAGGCTACTATAACGAAGGTAGAGGTTACAGGAACGAATGTTACTGGTATTGATGTTTACTCTATTGTAGATGGTGATGCCTACGTTGCCTCTGACGGGATACATGTTAGGGTCGGTAGCGATGTGTGGTTGCGTGTAACCACGTCTCCGGTCATACCAGCTGGTAGTATGGTTCATTACAAGGTGTATACTGCTAATGGGTTTGTTTATTGGAGTGATTGCTTGTCGAAGAGCTGAGTTGTGTCAACTAGATAAATGCCTGTCTAGATCCCACTGTTTATCCTAGGTGTTAGAGTATGCCATATGAGTTGACTCCTCTGGACGCCTTTTCCCTGGTTGGCTGTGGAGTGAGTTATGTGGATAGTGTTTGTTGCGGTTCTAATAGATGTGTATTAGAGGATAAGGTGGTAGGCACTATTCTTGATGTTAGAGACGAGCATAGCATGGATAACCTGGTCGAGAAGGCAAGTGGAAGCGATGGATTACCCGTCGTAGTCTTCTATGAGTCATTCAACCCTTATCGCTTCCGGAAAAAGCATGGTGTATTCCCCGTAGAGTATCTGGTATCCAGGGGTTTACGGGGAGCAGTTTTGGTTGGGTTGGACGTTATTGCTAGCTGGGAGTTTGGTTTGCTCGTCGAGAATGATTTGAGGGTTGTGTATTTGCCGGTTGACTCCGGTCTTAGGGGTGGTTTTCTGCCTTTGACTGATCTTGTTGATCGGAGTGTCAAGGTCGGCGTTGGTAGTGGTTTTCGTGATGGGCGTATGGGTGTATGTGATTTCCGGGGTGTCGTCTGGTCTGCAGTGTTGAACCAGTGTAGCGTGTTGCGTAGCTGGGATGCGTGTAGGGGTGTCTTGGCGGGCGTTGTTGGCGGTTGGGAAGTTTATGGTTTGAGGAGTGGCGTGTTGGAATGGGTGAGAAAGATTGAGGGGGAGAGGGCTTTCCAGATACTTTATAGGTATGCACGGACGGGTGTTTGGGGTTTAGACGCGGAGCCCGAAGGCTTGTCTGAGGAGGCTCCTGATGATGGTTAGCCTTTGGATCTCGTTTGTCCCTTCGTATATCGTTGTTATGACCGCGTCTCTTAGGTAGCGTTCTACACCCATCTCCCAGTCTGCGCCGTAGCCTCCGTGTATTTGGACTGCTTGCCTTGCTATCCACTCTGCCGCCTCGGTCGAGAAGGCTTTGGCTAGGCTGCTGGCGATGATGAACTCGCTTCTACCCTGGTCTGCTAGGCTTGCCGCCCAGAGTGTTAGGAGTCTGGATGCTTCTAGTTTCATGTACATGTCGGCTAGCTTGAACTGGATGGCTTGATAGGAGATTAGTGGTTGTCCGAAGGTGTATCTTTGGAGTGCGTAGTTGAGGGCTTTCTCGAAGGCTGCTTGCCCTATGCCGACTGCCTGTGCGGCTATGCCGATCCTAGTGTGGTCGTAGGTGGTGACGATTACTTTGAAGCCCATGCCTTCTTGCCCGACTAGGTTCTCAGCTGGAACCTTGACTTCGTCTAGTATGACCTCGTTGGGCTGTTCGCCCCTCATGCCTATGACGTTGAACTTCTGGCCTATCTCTACTCCGGGCCAGTCCTTCTCCACGATGAAGACACTTATTCCCTGCCAACGCTTCTCGCCGGGCGGGCTTGTCCTGGCGGAGACTATGAGGTAGTCGGCTTCCTCGGCTCCGCTAATGAATATCTTTCTTCCACTTATCACGTAGTGGTCGTTGACCTTCTTCGCCTTGGTCTGTATGCCGGCTACGTCGCTACCAGCGCCGGGCTCTGTGTTGGCATGGGCTCCCCTTTTCTCCCCCATCGCTACGGGCGTTACGTACTTCTTCTTTTGTTCTTCGTTGCCGAAGAGGAGTATGGGTATCATGTAGAGGTGGTTGACGCCTAGGTTAACGGCTAGGCTTGGGATTCCTCTGGCTAGTTCCTCCATGAGGATCGCGGTGAGGACTTGTCCTCCTCCCTGTCCACCGTATTCTTCGGGTACTCCTACGCCGAAGAGCCCCATCTCCTTCATACCTTCGAGTATCTCGTCGGGGAACTTGTTCTCCCGCTCTACTTCCTGCCATCGGGGAATCACTTTCTCCTCGACAAACTCTCTGACCATCTTTCGGAATAGCTCGTGCTCTTCTGTAATCTCGACCTTGAAATCCTCTATGCTCTGGAATGGAAACACCATGGGGTATCTACACCTCCAACCCCCGAGGCGTGTGGCCTGGATAGGCTTTTCTTCCGGGGGTGGGTTCGTGTCTACCTTTTATTGGTTTAAGTGGGGAAAAAAGCATGTTGGATTCGAGTTTTGTAAAACTGTTTTATCACTGTGATTCCTCGGTCTCGGGGACTAGCTCGTAGGTAAAGTAGCCTTCCGGCTCGCGTTTCACTATTTCAACGCGTACTGGCATGCCTACCTTGAGCTTCTTAGGGTCGGTCTCTCGGACCCAAGCGGTGACCTGTGTGCCATCCTCGAGTTTTGCTATACCGACGGTGTAGTCGGGGTAGTGGCCGAAGCTGTAGGGTTTGACATAGATTATAGTGTAGGTCATTAAGTGCCCACGGCGTGGTAGTTCGACCCATTCCATCTCGCTTGTTTTACAGTAGGGACAGTCTACTTGTGGTGGGAAGTATTTCCGACCGCACTTCTTGCATCGTGTGGCTAGGAGTTTGCCTTCTGCTAGTCCTTCGTGGAAGAACTTTTTGATCTTCTCGACGCTGATCAGGAATTTGAGCTTGATTTCACGCTGGTCGTACCATAGCTGGGATCCACTCTTTGGCTCCGGTATTATCGGAGTCCCGACGGCTTTCTTCATCTCGTTGGCAAAGCCTTCCATCTGGCGGAGGAACATGTCCGCCTGTTCCCTTTGGTTTGACATCTCGTCTCACCTCCTACCTTGTGCGGGGTTTAGACAAATTGTATAGTGTAACGTAGGCGTAGTGCCCTGTTCCACCTATGTTGTGTGCTAGTGCGCGCCCGTTGACGATGGTTGCCTGGCGTCCCTTCTCTACTCTGCCTTGGAGTTGCCTGGTAAGGTCTACTGCCATGCTGATGCCGGTAGCTCCTAGCGGGTGTCCCTTGGCTTTTAGTCCTCCGCTGAGGTTGACCGGTATTAGACCGTCTTTGTGGGTTTGTTCCTCCCTGAGTAGCTTGTATCCTTCGCCGCGCTTGGCGAAGCCGAGATCCTCGTATGCAAGTATCTCTGCTATGGTGAAGCAGTCATGTACTTCTGCTACGTCGATGTGTTTCACGATTTCTTCTCTGTTTAGGCCTGCCTTCTTGTAGGCCATGTTAGCAGCTTCTACCGCGGCCTCTAGGCTTAGGAAGCCTTGTCTCTTGGATAGGTTGCTGGTTCCCGAGGCTACTCCTATGCTTTCGATCCATACGGGGCTGTCGGTGAGTTTCTTGGCTACCTCCTCGCTGGCTAGTATGACGGCGGCTGCACCATCGGTTATAGGGCTGCAGTCGAAGAGTTTTAGTGGCCATGCTATGTACCGGCTGTTCATACACATCTCCATCGTTATCGGCTTGGTGAATTGTGCCTTGGGGTTGAGGCTTGCATAGTAGTGGTTCTTCACGGCTACACGGCATAGATCTTCTTCGGTTGCACCGTACTTGTCCATGTAGGCTGTCGCGTATAACGCGTAATATCCGGGGAAAGTGAGACCGAAGTTTTGGAACTCCCAGAAATAGTTGCCAGCCCTGCCTATGAACTCTATTACCGTCGGCGTCGGACTCTCATTCATCTTCTCAACTCCTATGGCAATGGCTATGTCGGCTTGCCCGCTGGCTACGGCGTCATGGGCAGCTTTGATCGCCGCGCTGCCGGAGGCACATGCTGCTTCTACTCTATAGGTAGCCTTGGGTGTTAGCCCCGCATATTCCAGTACTACAAGTGCTGGTAGGGGCTCACTGCTCCATCCTCCCACGTTGGAGAACGACGCGAAGTCTATGTCTTTTTGGTCGACGCCCGCCTCGTCTAGGGCTTGTTTGATGGCCTCCCATGCTAGCTCGGGGATGTTAACGTCGTATCGGTTGCCGAACTTTGAGTGCCCGGTTCCCACTATAGCTACGTTTCTTCCCATACTTTATGCACCCCACGACACCCCTCGACCCCATCTACATTGGATGGGTTTCCGATAACATTCCCAGATTTTCTCCGTCCATAACTCGTATTGAGGCCGAGGGGTTTCCGGGTATCTAGGGGTCGGATTTACCCGAACCGTTTATTTGCATGTGTATTTATAGGATAAATTGTTTGTATAAAAGGGTGTGTAACCTTTATTCGGCTTGTATGGGTAGAATCCTAGGCTCTACTACCTTGTAGGACAGGTGGACCTCCTGTCCACAACGGCAGAGCACCACCTCCTCTAATCTGAGTTTCACACGCTGGGATTCTCCGTCAAAGCCTTCTCCGTGGAAGAAGCTTGTCCCAGCGCCGAATATTGTCGGAGAAACCGTCACCTTTACGGTGTCAACAAGTCCTTGTGATATTAGGCTCCAGTTTAACCGTCCACCGCCTTCTACGAGAATGGAACGTATCCCCTGTCTCCATAATTGTTCTAATGCGGCTCTAAGATCGACGCCTCCTGGGCCTGCGGGGACGCCGATGACATTAACTCCCTTAGGATATTCTGTAGCTGCTCTGTCAAGGTTTTCTCGTAAGGTAACCAGTATAGTTGGTGGAGGCGTCCTATAAACATTGGATGAAGGGCTTGTCCTTAGGGCTGAATCTATCACGATTCGCGTGGGGTTTTTGCCCGGGACCAGTCTCACGGTTAGCCTTGGGTCGTCTATGACCACAGTGTTTGCCCCTACCATTACTGCGTCATGGGTTGCGCGTAGCTTGTGGAGTCTCTCCAGGTCGTGTGGGCAGCTTAGCTTGGAGTATCCTGTTTTACTTGCTATCCGTCCGTCGACAGTCATGGTGGAGAATATGGTGACTCTCGGTATCATGTATGTCACCCTCCCTCGGTGGATTCTCCTGTATTGGGGCTCATAATATAAAAGCCGGAGTCTCCCGTATACCAGGGATAGGCGGCCCTGGATGGCAGTGGCGGGTTTGTAGAGGTGTGTATTGCTGTGGCTGAACCGTTTAACCTGATAGTTACCCATTTACCAACGTATAGGAACTATATAGTGGCTAGAAGGCAACTCCTCAATATTCTGGAGAAGCCTGTGATAGTTGATGTGCAGCCCAACATTATGTTCCTAAGGGTGAAAGATCCCGACGCGGCCGTAGAGGCTTTAAAGAGAACACTAGAAGACGTTGATACGCCTATATTAAGGGTTATACC
>WAOQ01000035.1 GCA_015521205.1 Desulfurococcales archaeon | reverse complement strand
GATTTCGGCAGTATCTACATTATCTATGCCTAGCTCGAAGCCACGGAGGAAGGCTTTACGAGCTTTAGAATAGTCTCTAATAGCCCACGTACCTAGCCCTATAGCAGAAATCCGTTCTTCCCCAACAACCTTATATCTACACTCTCCGTTCATCGTCATACCCCTCAATTAGACGAGAAGTGATAGATTCTTTGATGTGCAAAACCATTCCTCGGAAGTAGGTATGGGAGACTCAGAGAGTAGTAAACCATCTATGCCGAGCATCCTAGCTTGTTCCATATCCGTATCAACTCTGTCTCCAATGAATAGTGTCTTGCCCTTCGAAACAAATTTTTCCAACGTATCTCCCATAACGCAACTAGGCTTGCCGGCCACATAATCAACATGATGCCCAGAGGCTTTTTCAAGAAGAGATATCACACCCCCACTACCCACTCCCACCCCATTTTCCATGGGTAGTGTTGGATCAAGATTAGTAGCAACAAAAACAGCCCCACCGCGTAAAGCCATAACACCCGATGAGAGGGTTTGATAGTCTAGCTTTCTATCTAGACCAGCAACCACATAATCTGCTTCTCTCCATTCGCTGTGAGTCAATACTAGGTGACCTTCTAATACGAATTCCTCAGTAAGCCCATGCTCGCCTATTACTAGAACATGGGCTCCTCCACCGTGAAGTCTAGAGACAAGCCGGGCTGCAGAGTAGGCACTGGTGATAATCCTATCGCTAGGTATAGGTAGCCCCATCTTTTCTACCAGAAAAGAATAAAGACGCCTGCTCCTCGTGGAATTATTGGTAACCAGAACGACGGTTACACCCTGTTCCAGAGCACGTTTAAGAGCTGAAACATTTTCAGCTATCGGCTCACTACCTCTCCACAAAACTCCATCCATATCCACAAGGAGTACATCGTAATCTAGAAGCTTGCACTGCGAATCCACCAAGAACCCGAACACCACCCATAAGATAACCTTACTATTATTACTATGGAAAGAGGGGTGGGGAAACCCGCGCAGTTTGGTGTGGTGCCGCGGCCGGGATTTGAACCCGGGTCACGGGCTCGAAAGGCCCGCATACTTGGCCGGGCTATACTACCGCGGCTACCCCGAGTTCCAGCGATTAGGAATCCAATAGTTGGATGCAGCTTATAAAAATAGCCCCTAAAATATCAGTGCTATCGCTACCCGTGTTTTTCAAGGAATTTTCTTAGAGTCTCAATGTTTTCCTCGTGTTTCGAACGTCTTCTTTTATCCACCGGAATACCGAGTGTAAGCGCTTTTTTAATGGTAAGCCCCACAGCTTCTAGTTCACCTTTACTGAATCCTTTTCCCGTCCTTACACCTTGGTCGACATTTCTGTGTTTTATCAGTCGAGGCCTCTTAACTACGGCGGATATCTTTCCACTCACCTGATCATGCACCCCCTGATGTATCCTCGCATTCCTCTGGAATTATTATGGGTACCATTGTTTTTGGTATTTAAGAGCTAAGCCGTATTGTAGAACATCTGGTAAATAGGTTTGCTTACACCTATTTTTTCAAAAAGTTCACAAAGTTTACAGACAGGGCGTCCCACATTCATTGGTTCTCCGCAGCGGGGGCACAAAGGAAGTTCCTCTACACTAAACTGTTTTTCGAGCAGGGGAGTTAGTATATCGTCTAATGTTTTAACCATCCTTAAAAGAGTTCCCGGCTCTTCAGTCTCTATCCTCTGCATAACTCGCCTAACCTTTGCTCGTAGAGTAGGAGTACTGGTTATATACATACATTCGGTTTCTTGGAAAGGAAACCGCATGATGTAAGCATACAATGATGTTTCCCATTCATAAACCATTCTCAACGGCTTTATCCTAGGAACCATCTTACTACTCGGAGGTTTGCTTCTGGGGTGCATCCTGATCAAACCATCAATGTCACCCCTAAGAATATTGATTAACATCGTTTGAGCAGTATCATCGAGGTTATGGCCTGTTGCAACAAATGAAGCACCGTGCATCCTTGCGTACATGTTTAGTATCCTTCTTCTAAGGATGCCGCAAAAAGTGCAAGCCGAAACTTTGAGTCTACGTTTCCAGGCCATTTTTACTATCTCATAAAGGCTGTGTCCTACATATTCTCTAAAGCTAGTAATGATTACATCAACCCCGTAATCTTTTGCCATACGTTTCATTCGCATTATGTCTTCGTGTTTATTGTATCCGGGGATTCCCTCGATGATCGATACCGCGATCAACTTTGATACGGGATGGATCATTGATAGAACATCTAGAAGCACAAAACTATCCTTGCCTCCCGAGAGACCCAGCAGTATTGTTTCATTACCTTTGATTAATTTATGCATATCGACGAAATTCTTCACCCGTAGCCTAATATCTTCTATGAATTCATCGCTTGTTAGTATTCTATGCTTATAAGGTTGGTAAATTCTTAAAATGTTCCCTCCCGCACCCTTTTGCACAACCATTCCTTTATCCTCTCCAAGACCCGTAAACTCATTCCCCAAACATAGACCTCGTCATCAACTTTAAGTGCTTCAACCCTTATACCACGTAAGGGATGCCGCCACATCACCAGCTTCCATCTACATAGCTCCTCTATGGGTAGATAAGCCAGTCTATCTAACTCTTCAGAACATATTTTCAGCTGAAGGGGTCTAACAGCCTTGGCAAGAACAGGATAAACTTGCAAATCATTAACATTTCTAGGAGACACAGGCTCTAAAACCCCTACTATGGCAACCCTCGTAGGTTCTAGGCAAACCTCTTCTTGTGCCTCTCTAAGTGCAGTTTCCACAACGGTCTCGCCGGGAGCCACCCGTCCACCGGGGAATGCAGCATCACACCCCCAAGGATACCGTGAGTTACAGGTTTTTCTTCCCATCACTATTCTTCGTTTTTCGTCTACGATCACCAGCACGGCGGCGTATCCCACAGCGATCACCTGGCGAGGCCCCTCTCATGCGGGCCTTGTCGTCACCGCATCTCCGTGGTCTCTAGAGGTTGGAGATGCTCCTGGGGCAAAAGCCCCGGGTTCCCATGCCATCGGGGCCTCCGGTAAACATGTGACCGGAGAACCAAGACTTATAGCAGTTAATTGTTGGTAGAGTGTTGATTAACGTTGAGTCGGGAGTGTTTTTGAAAATATGTAGAATGGCGCCGTGGCCGGGATTTGAACCCGGGTCACGGGCTTGACAGGCCCGCATACTAGGCCAGGCTATACTACCACGGCGCCCGTATTATTTTAGAACGACCATGCCACCAGCTTTAAATCTAACGTGGATTATCGGGGTAGATTGAAGGATGGTGTGAATGACAGTGACTAGATATCTGCGCGTCCGTGGACCGGGAACCGCACATGTCAAATGTGGGGAAACCCGACTATTTGGTATACCGCTTCCGGAAGACAGTAAGGTTGTGGTTCCCGTAGGACGCACATATATCTTCCAAACAGAAACAAAAGATTGTATCGAACCCATTAACACTAAGGTAGAAGATGATCCTCTTGGCAAAGAACTCTACAAGATTGCGGAGGACATAGTCGAGAAAGTTGTAGGAGAGGGTTGGAAACGAGTTTACATACTTGGATACTCTGATACAGGTAAGAGTACCATTGCAACTCTAGTACATAATCTCATGCTTTCATATCATGTCTCATCATCCTTCGTTACTATTGATGTGGGCCAAAACGAGGTACACATGCCTACATTCACGAGCTTGATCGCAGGAAAACCTGTTTTCCCCGGAACACGCTGTTCGAAAACAATAAATTGTTTTGTCGGATCAATAACCCCAGCCGATGCCCCCGAGAGGTATATTGGATGTACTTGGTTTCTCCTAGATCATACTCATGGGAAACCAGTAATCATAGATACGGATGGATGGGTATCCGGACCTGGTTCTCTTTATGCAAAAAGAGGAATAATTGGCATGTCGAAAAACGTGTTATTGGTTGCTACAAGGTTTCCCTCCAGAATGGAGGAATACTTGTCTAAGCTTGGTTATGAGATTCTTAAAATACGTCCTCTCGAGATTGCATCGAAGTCTAGAGAAGAGCGAATTATTAACCGTATGCGGTTGGTTTCTAATGTCTTTCAATCTGCTCAGCATGTCACAATATACCTTGACGAGATACTGTTGGTAGAGCCGAGGCGTAAACCAAGAACTCCAGGTCATCGACTCTGGGAAGGACATATAGCTGCAACTTATAGAAAGGGGAAACTCTCTGGAGCCATGATCATCGAGAAGATAGACGGGATTAAAGGTAAACTCTCCGGGTATATCATTGGGGACAGGAAATTTGATCTCGTGGAGGTGGGGATTGCGAGGTTCCCAAACGTGGTGAAAAGTCTAAGATCGATGCTATAGCTGTAGGTAATAGGTGTTGAGTTTTGCCGGTATTAGGAATATGTGAGAGAACGGTTTGGTGCGAGGATAGAATAGTCAAGGTATGCTATCCGAGATCGGGGAATATTCACTGGATTAGTGGGTTTCCGGAAGACGTTGTCTCATGGGTTTGCAACACAAAGGCGGGTAGAGTGGTATCATTCCTGTTGTCTAACAAGAATTTTTCGAAGCATCTTTCAAATCCTGGTAGTATTAGAAGCCTAATCCTTCTATTATATGCTAGATGTAAAGGTGTGCCCCCCTATAAAATAGCGAAAAACTTAGGAACGCACCCAGAGCAACTTTACAGAATGGAGAGAGCCCTGAAAAGTAAAGAGTTGTATCTTATTGTATTATCGGCTCTTGGATGTACATGAAAACAAGAAACTATCGTATGGGAAGGTAGGAGGGGGACGGGGCAGGCCCGCCGCTCTGCCTAGCTGAGCTACGGGCCCACAGGGGGTTTTTTACAGCCCCCGAGCTCGTGTAATAATATTGAGAATTGCTGGATTTAAAATTTCCGAGTAGGAATCATGTGTTACCATGGTTTTACGAAGCTTCTATACCTGTTAAGTAACTGGCTTTTATAGATTGTTAGCTCCATGCCCGAGAGTATATATGCGACCACGGAAGCTATACCTGACGCCGGGATCATCCAGTTCCCGCCCACCATGTCGCTTGTCATCACTATAGCTGTAAGAGGCACCTTAGCCGCAGCGGCTATCATGGCGGACATTCCGATGACAGCGTAGAAAGCCGGGCTAGATACTGGGACGTGCAAGTAATCAGCGAAAATTGTGCCCGTTAATACTCCTGTTAGAGCGCCTATAACTATCATTGGAGCGAAAACGCCTCCACTATTTCCGGAGGCCACCCCCAAGCTTGATGTTAGTATCTTTCCTATAATGGAAACCAGTAGTACAGCTATGCCAAGTTTTACCGACACCATAACATTAACCATCTCGTAACCTCTACCAAATAGTGCGAGGACGGAGATAGGTTCCGCATATACTATGATCATAGCAACAATTCCTGCCGTCAGCCCTCCAACAAGGATTCTAACAAAAAGATTTGGGAACAACTTGCTCATCACACGGTGGACATAATGGAACGTTTTTACATAAAGGTAGGCAACAGGTACAATTAATACTCCCACGAGAGCCGCTATCGCCACGTCAAGGGCTTTCACGTGGACACCGCCTAGACTAAATAAGGGTTTAAAGCCGGTATACACGGAGTAGACAGTGTATCCTGTTATAGCAGCTACTAGTGAAGGTACGAATGCCTCGCTTTCATAATCCCGTCTATAAAGAACCTCTATAGCAAATATAGATCCTCCTAGGGGCGCCCGAAAGGCTGCTCCAATAGCACCTCCAATACCGGCGATAGCTAATATTCTTCGTAAGTATCTATCAGCGCCGAGCAGGGAACCTATCAAGGCACCTATGCCAGAGCCCGACTGGACTAATGGTCCCTCACTACCAGCACTGCCTCCCAACCCTACGTAGATAGCTGAAGAAGCAAGTTTTACAGGCGGTATCTTGGGTTCGGTATGTCCCCACTTGTGATGTATGGCTTTTACCGCCGCATCAGTACCGTGTCCTTGCGCTTCAGGAGCAAGAAGATATACTAGAAGACCGTTAAGTAGTGTTGCTAGGCTATACAATACGATTATTCTGTACGGTTCGATTCCTTCAGCAACCTTGTTTAATACAGAGATGTCTATCCGTGTTTCTCCTGGGTAGGGGATGCCCAGATAGAAGAAAGAGTATCTTTCTAGGTATACTAGTATCTCAGTGAAAATTATAGCCACAATTCCCGTAATAAGCCCTGTTATGAACCCTGCAAATATCAACCACCCGAGACCCATGAGCAATATGCTTTTGGTCAAAGCCCGGCGCAAGGCCATCGTTGCATCCCCGACGTTATCATTGACTCTCTCGACGAATGTTAGTGCGTAATTAAGAATCATATAAAAAGAACTAACGATGTAAGCCCTGGTATATGGTGGTTGGCAGTGAGCGGCGCCGAAGCGATTAATGCAACAAGCCCTACTCATATCCCAATGTCAATCCCGCAGAATCCTGAGCCGCATGTCATGGCTCTATTATTGACCGTCCTATTACTAGTATTGGTACTTCCATTCGTGTATAAGGTTATTGAAGAGAACTTGGAACCTTTCTTTTTGACTATGGGGATAATTACTGTAGCAGGACTTTATACTATGGGCATAATAAGTGCTGAAGGCGTAAAAGAACTGGCCAAGATAGCCATGAAAACACCGGTATTCATTTCTGGGGTACCCATAGGTATAACGCAAGTTGTGCTAATAGCCGGCCTCGTGTTCTACTATTTCCATGAACAAATATATGGCGGAATAAGGTCTTTGTACAATAAGCTTGGACCATTCATGTTTGGAGTAGTTTTCGTCACATTCTTCGGACTTACATCAAGCATAATATCGGTGATTGTTACGGCAGTGATCTTGGCTGAAGTTGCAGCCGCCCTACCCATAACCAGATCTACCAGAGTAAAATTTGTGGTAATAGCTGCCTTTGCCGTGGGCATGGGCGCCGCGCTTACTCCCGTGGGAGAACCATTATCAACTATTGCAATATCAAAACTAGGTAAACATTTCACCTATTTACTCGATCTAATAGGATACCTTATAATACCCGGCGTAATAGCTATCTCATTACTCGCGGGCAAGGTGCTATCCACTGACAAGTCGTCTGCCCAAGAATTCAAAGCCGAGTACACCGAAACCCTTTATACAGTAATTATGCGAGCGGTCAAAGTATACATGTTCGTGGCCGCGCTAGAACTGCTCGGAAACGGGTTCACCCCACTAGTAGTCTGGTATTTTAGCAAGATTCCAGGGTATATCCTATACTGGGTTAACATGATTTCGGCAATTCTAGATAATGCTACACTAACGGCTGCCGAGATAGGGCCACAGCTAACCGAGTTCCAGGTAAAGAGCGCGCTAATGGGATTGATAATCTCGGGCGGAATGCTCATACCAGGGAATATACCCAATATAGTAGCTTCTGGTAGATTAAAGATAACATCAAAGGAATGGGCCCGCATTGGCGTACCTCTCGGATTGGTTCTAATGACTGTGTATTTCATTATAGTGGAGGTGCTTAAACTCTAAGATTCGGGTGGATCCATGTTTTTTGGAACCCTATACTCCTTTAATGGTTTAGTTGAAATAATATAATTATGAGAAATCAAAAGTAATATACTGGTGAAAAGCGATGAAGAAAGGATTCCCAGAGGCCCTCGTACCGGTAGACTTCTCCGAAACTTCTGATAGACTAATCGAATGGCTTCCTACTACCAAACAGTTGGGAGTTTCAAAGGTATACCTGTTTCACGTGATCGAGGAAGTAAAGTTCGAGCATCCCGCAGCTGGCTATATGATAGATGAACATATAAAACAAGAATTAAAAGAAGCGGCAGAAAAGCTTGGGAAATACAAGCAAGACCTGGAAGAGAGGAAATTCGCGACAGTAGAAATCTGTGATATCTACGCTGGAGACCCGGCTCACCTAATAGCAAAAGCCGCAGACCAATTCAAAGTAGACCTTATAATTATGGGTTCATCTGGCAAAGGCTGGTTCAAAGAACTAATAGTAGGTTCAACTACGAGGAAAGTGCTCCGTCTAGCCTCCAAACCTGTACTTATAGTCGAAAGTAACGAACCTATGCCCACTAAACTAGAGACTATCCTGGGAGCCATAGAGGTCAGAGCAGGGGAAGAACTAGATCTAGAGATTGGAAAACTCGTAGATTATATGGCAAGGACTGCTTTAGCGGTTGAAGAAGCTACCAATACTGTACCCGAACTAATATTTCTGGTGATTAATCCTGAAAGACAAAAAGCAGGAACAGTCGATAGAAAAATGCTTCGTAGGAACATAGCAAAGCTATTAAACGAAAAAATAGGTATGAATGGTTTCGAACACGAAGTATTGTTCTGGGTTGGCAGCCCGGTCGACGAGATCGTTAATGCCGTATTAGCGTTTTCTGCCGATCTATTAATACTCTCACCACACATAAAGGGCGAAGGTAAACTGTTACACCCTGGATCGCTTGCAAAGGAATTAATGAAACACCTAAGTGTACCTATACTTGTATACAAATAATGTTTCTTCTTAATACACTAAGAAGAACCCAGCTGAGAAGCCAACGACAGTAGCATAGGAACCCGGCGGAAGCTTGAACGACATCACAATGCTTCCCCCACCTTTTATCTTAACATTATAACTTAAAACAGGAGCCACTATAGGACGCTTCTTCACCAGCCAGGCTATTCTCCGAAACGCGAGACACCCATCGTTCCCGAAGAGGCTTAACTCTCCGATTGCAGATGAGTTGACGTGAGGCAGTATGAATTGTTTTCCAAAAAGGGTGTGTGACTTCCACTGTATCAGGTCTTTATTCGATAGACATTCATCTGGTTTTTCGCATAGACCAGGATTAGGAATCAGTTTAGACAAAATTAAGTTGTAGAGAAACGAATAATACGCATCCTCAAATAATCTGTTCAGCATTCCTGGAATCGTCATAGTTATGAGGTATCTTCTTTTTATGCTTTTGAAAAGTCGTTTCTCAAACCAGCCTCCACGCCTAGCACCTCTTAAAAACTCGAGTAGTAGGCCCGGATACCATTTGGTGAGAATGAAATCTCCAAGGATATGTGTGTTTGGTTCAACCATGCCAAAACGTTGTGGCCCGTAAAAATTGGGGAAGAACAGGGTATCAGTAGAGAATGATTTGACGGATTGTAGGTGGTCACATGCTAGGTGTATTCTAAACAAGTTACCGTCATGGCCTCCAAGGCGTGCAAGCTTGCCGCGTCCAAGGTACCAGTATTTTATACCTGATAGTATCCCGGAGAGTTCGGGAAGAGGTTTCTCTGTTGTCATATAGAAGAATGCCTCTGCATGTCGGTCCTTAATCCCGTAAACATTAGCTCTATACGTCGATAACATATTCAATATGAAACCAGTTTCCACCCCGCTTCTTTTGTGCACAAAGTAAACATTGCCTTTGTTTATCCCTTCCTGGTATGGTTTTCTGGAGTGGATCTCGGCTACAACAAAACGCTTTACCTTACATGGCAGGAGCTTTTTTGGAGGCCAGCCATAAAGTATAGGAAGACAAATCTCTGGTTTACAATTATTCAATATAATTTTAGGTCACCCACCACTTTATCCACTAAATACTCGGGTGCCGGCCCTATAGCTATCGCCGTCGGTGTTCCAGGCTTTAATTGTGTCAAGCCGGCATCTCTAATAAACGATGATGGGAGGCCCAGCGTCTTGGCATGGTTGTACCTTGCCGTTAACTCTTGTAAACTGTCTACGCGTAATGCAATTTTCTTCGCGCCATTTCTCCGCCACTCATCGAGCCACGTCTTCCACGTCGAGTTTTTACTTTCTATAACAAGTAATACTGCCTCGACGCTAGCGTGGGCTGCTTGGACGGCTGCTTTGCCAGGCCCCATCTTAAGGTCTCTTCGAAGTACCAATGCTTGTTTATGCAATTCTTCTACACACCCGTAGGCATGTACCTTTGTTCTCTATAATAGCCGTGACATGGGGGAACTGTTAATATTTTAACCCCATTACACAAGGTAAGGGAAGTGTGTCGGGCTAGAGGAGGTGATTGAACTGTGAGTGTTAGCAAACCCAAGGATATAAGCGTCTATGATCGAGTCGAAACACCTGTATGTATAAGCTGTGGACGTATAGTACATCCTGGAGACAGGGCGTCGGCTTTCCTGTGTCCTAACTGTGGAAAAGTATTGCTCTGGAGATGTGCTCGTTGTAGGGCTCTGGCAATAACCTATAAATGTCCAGTCTGCGGTTTTGAAGGACCGTAATATGGAGGTGTGATGAATATGGCCAACGTATTAGTTGTTGTAAAGGTATATCCTTCAGGGGTCGATATCGATTTTGAGAAACTTGTTGACGAGATAAGAAAGAAGCTTCCAGAAAACTATACGATAGCTCGATCAGCCGAAGAACCAATAGCCTTCGGTTATAAGGCATTGAAACTTCACGTGGTGATCCCCGAAGAAACAGAGGGAGGCACAGAGCAGTTAGAAGAACTCATAAAGTCTGTCAATCTAGTCGACGAAGTCGAAGTAGAAGCTGTCCACAGAATAAGCGAATTCTAATCGTACAACTCCCCTTTCCTCCATAACTCCTCCAAAACTAAGTTGTAAATGTTGCTCACGGTTTCCTGAGCATTTGTAAGGAGTTTGGAGAATCGTGGTAAGTCTTAGTGATCTGTTATAAACCTTGGAATACACTCTAAATCCCTGCAGAGACGAGGGGTTTGGTAAAGAAGGTGGTGTTATTTTGGGCGGTGCTGCCATCGAAGGAGAAGGGCGTAAAGAAGCTGTGTTACGAGTGGCTGAAGCAAAGCAGAAAGACGCTGGTAGAGGAAAGGTTAGGATAGATCTACGTATAATGAAGAAACTAGGGCTCGACGCGGGCGATGTAGTTGAAATAGAGGGCAAAAAGAAGACGGTCGCGCTTGTCTGGCCCGCCTTACCAGAGGATTCGGGATTAGACATAATTCGAATGGACGGTATAACCCGCCGTAATGCAGGTGTAAATATAGGAGACAAAGTGATAGTCCGAAAGGTTGAAGTTAAGAAAGCTCAGAAGGTAAAGCTTGCGCCTACTAATTTCAGTTTAACTATAGATGATGGCTTCCGGAAGTTCGTGAAAAAGAAACTCGTAAATATGCCCTTAATGGAGAATAACATTGTAATGGTGGCTGTTCTAGGGCAGCCCGTCCCCCTGGTAGTTCTTAGCCTAAAACCGAAGGGCCCAGTCATTGTCACGGAGAGCACTCAGATAGAAATACTCGACAAACCGGTCGCCGAGACTGGTGTGCCACGTGTTACTTATGATGATATCGGTGGTATGAAACAGATTATACAGAGGGTTCGCGAACTTATAGAATTGCCTCTACGCCACCCAGAGATATTCAAGAGACTCGGGATCGAACCTCCACGCGGAGTACTCTTATACGGGCCGCCGGGTACAGGTAAGACGCTGCTCGCAAAGGCTGTGGCAAACGAAAGTGACGCATATTTTATAGCTATAAATGGACCAGAAATAATGAGCAAATTCTACGGTGAAAGCGAACAAAGACTTCGAGACATCTTCGAAGAAGCACGCAAAAACGCCCCAAGTATCATATTCATCGACGAAATCGATGCTATCGCCCCGAAGAGAGACGAAGTCGTAGGGGAAGTAGAACGGCGAGTAGTTGCCCAACTTCTAGCACTAATGGACGGTCTAGGAGGCAGAGGAAACGTTATTGTGATCGCGGCAACCAACAGGCCTAACGCCGTCGACCCGGCATTAAGAAGGCCAGGCAGGTTTGACAGGGAAATTGAAGTCCCATTACCGGACAAGGTAGGCAGACTCGAAATCCTCCAGATCCATACACGTCATATGCCCTTAGCAAAAGATGTTGACCTAGAAAAACTATCTGATATCACCCATGGTTACACAGGCGCGGACCTTGCAGCATTAGTCCGAGAAGCAGCAATGCATGCCTTGCGTAGATACTTGCCAGAGATTGATCTAGAGCAGGAGAGTATACCCGCTGAAATACTCGAGCGAATGGAGGTTCGCATGGAAGACTTCCTGGTAGCCTTTAACGAGATTGTCCCCAGCGGGCTCAGGGAGATATACATAGAAGTCCCGGAGACGCGGTGGAGTGACATAGGAGGTTTAGATGAAGCCAAAATGGAGCTACGACAAGCAGTAGAATGGCCTCTAAGACATCCCGAGGTTTTCGTCAGACTGGGAATCCGCCCGCCACGCGGCATACTGTTGGTCGGGCCGCCAGGTACCGGTAAAACGTTGCTGGCAAGAGCAGCCGCGACAGAAAGCGGGGCAAGCTTCATCACCGTCCGTGGGCCGGAAATACTGAGCAAATGGGTAGGAGAAAGCGAGAGGGCAATTAGAGAAATTTTCAGAAAGGCTAGGTTGTACTCACCAACCGTGATCTTCTTGGATGAATTGGATGCTATAGCCCCAGCGAGAGGCTATGGGTTCGACAGTGGTGTAACCGAGCGAATAGTTTCACAATTGCTTACCGAGATGGATGGCATAGTCAAACTTGAAAACGTCATCGTTATTGCCGCTACAAACAGGCCAGACATGGTTGACCCAGCATTGCTGAGGCCCGGCAGATTCGAGAAGATAGTATATGTACCTCCCCCAGACGAGACAGCAAGGCTTGAAATACTAAAGATACATACTAGAAAAGTGCCTCTGGCACAAGATGTGAATCTAATCGAGCTAGCCAAGAAAACACATGGCTATACCGGCGCAGATCTCGAAGCGTTGGTCCGTGAAGCGGCTCTTATAGCGCTAAGAGAAGACTTGACTAATACCCTGGTTCGTATGAGGCATTTCGAGCAAGCCCTAACAAAGGTCAAGCCGAGCGTTAACGATGCTATGGTTAGATACTATGAGGAATGGTATGAGAAGTCTAAACGTAGGATTGGTACAGCTCTCGCCAAGGTGAAACCCAGCCTCTATACCTAAACCCCCAACTCTTTTATCGTCTAAATCCAACTAGTTGAATAGTCAACATTCTGGGGTGGTGTAAATGAGTAGTGTTTGGAATCCTTTGCCGACGATTAACCTGGTATACGAGGAAGTGAAGAATATGAAGGAACCCATGCCAGCGAAGGAGCTATACACGAGAATCACGAGGCGCTCTTCAATATCCTTATGCTCCTTCTACAAGTCTCTAATGATTCTCGAAATGAAGGGGTACATATCAGCGGAACCCTTCGGTTCAGACGACCTCCTCATAAAACCAAGCAAAAAATAAGATGAAAACATGGTTTAGGGAGAGGAGGCCCCATGGGGGTAGACCTACGGGAGCTAATACCCGTCGAAGCGAAGAAAGAAGTTTCCCTAAAAGACCTGGACGGCAGGATCATAGCGCTCGACGCATACAATATGCTCTACCAATTCATTTCTGCGATAAGACAACCAGACGGGACCCCCCTTATGGACTCCAAGGGAAGGATAACCAGTCATCTCAGCGGATTATTCTACAGAACAATAAACATGGTTGAAACTGGCATTAAAGTGGTCTATGTATTCGACGGTAAACCACCAGAACTCAAAGCCAAAGAAATAGAAGCTAGGTTAAAGTCCAAAGAAGAAGCTGAGAAAAAGTACGAGAAGGCTAGAGAACTAGGAGACATAGAATTAATGCGAAGATACGCCATGGCCACATCCAAACTCACCAAAGACATGGTGGATGAAGCCAAGAAACTACTAGAGGCCATGGGGATTCCCTACGTGCAGGCACCAGAAGAAGGAGAAGCACAAGCAGCATATATTGCCAGCCGAGGTGATTCATGGGCTGCTGGAAGCCAGGACTATGACTCACTACTCTTCGGGTCTCCTCGACTTGTAAGGAACCTTGCAATAACCGGTAAACGCAAGTTACCACGTAGGAACGTCTATGTAGAGATTAAGCCAGAGATAATTTACCTCGATAAGTTGCTTAAAACATTAGACCTAACTAGAAAACATCTTGTGTTAATAGGCATAATGCTAGGTACCGATTATAATCCAGGCGGCATTCCAGGCATAGGTCCCAAACGTGCGTTGACCCTAGTTAGATCTCTACGAGACGAAGAAAAAATATTAGCCTATATAGAGAAACAAGGAGTGCGGTCTGCAAGAGAAATATACAACTACTTCCTGCAACCCAAGGTTACAGACAACTATACGCTAGAATGGAGGGCGCCCGACTCTCAAAGCGTAAAAAGAATATTAGTAGACGAGCACGATTTCAACCCGATACGTGTAGAACGAGCGCTTGAAAGATTGCAAAAGGCCTACAAAGAGAAGCTTAAACCAAAAAGACGAGGATTAGATGCCTGGTTCTAGGACGTTCTCCCCCTACCTATAGAACCTCTCTTCCGAAATCAAAACAGGTTTATTCGAGATAGCAGACAAGACTCTTTCCAGCAATTCCTTAGATGCAGGCAATCTAGAGAGATCTCCACGCCTGATAATAACGTTATATTGAACAATAGAAGGGAGGTATACAACATTTACACGAAGCACTCTCGCAGGGAAAAGAAGTTGCGAAGCCAAATATCTCAGATCGCCGGTCCCATAATCAATAATCCGCACTTTCCTAAAACCGAGTTTTTCAGCCAGAATCTTTGCGATGCGACTGGGTATAGACCTAGTGGAGCCTTTTAAACGTAATAATACAACCAGGAAGCCATTAAATCTATACGCTTTAACATATTCGCTTTGCGAAAGCCAGCGCAAATCAGATTCCCTTTCCAACTCCAGGAAAACCCTCATAACATCGACTTCAAACTCCTCGTATTGGCCACTCTCTATTTTCCTCCGGCAGTTAGGACATAGTATGCCACTCCTAACACATATAGTATCGAGAGGTATTTTCACAGTATTCACCCCCCGTCATCCACGGTCCTGCTGTGAAGAGCGGCAACGCTGAATGCTCAATTAAACTGCCGCTCGTTTCCACACCAACACGATTCCATTCTAGACGAGAGAGTGGCATACACATTTTAAAACCCGACGACATCGTGGTAACCACTTCGAGGATACCTGGAGACGAGGTGTATGCGGGATGCCAGTATCGGATCCGGAGAAAATCGCGATAGTCGAGGCGAGGGTCTTAAACAAGCTAGTATGTAGAAACTGCGGTGCGCTAAACCCGCCCGGCGCTAAGAAATGCCGTCGTTGCAAGAGCAAGAATCTTCGTCCCAAGAAAAAGGGATCAGGTTTTAAGAAGTAGACCAATTAACCCCCTTTAAACCCTAAACCGAAATCCTGAATCCAGCTTCCAATAATTTCCTATGCGCAACTCTTCTAATATCCATAGGTAAACTCTCAAGATACTCAGCTATTTTCCGTGGAGACACCCCTATCTTCCCACCGAGCTGTTTCAGCTCACGTAACTCGCTCTCCTGAAGATACGCGGCTTTTAGTACTAGATAGGCTTCTGGAGGGATCATTTGAAGCCTTAGACCATCTACCCGCTCCTTCCTAGCATCAGACAGCATTTTGTCAGGTACACTGAACTCGAAATGATTACCCAACACTGCGATTTCGATCCTTTCATCGCCTATACGAGCCTCTAGAAGAGGGGTACCAAGCCAGGTTTGACCAATCCCCCATCCAAGCCTATCAGCTATCTCATAATACTTTTCCTCTTCCATAATAGGATCAGGGCGTAAAGCGTAGATCTCAACATAGTCTCCCACTTCTTGCCTGCCAAGGAGTAAATCAAATATGGTCTCACCTATCAGCACGAATTTCACACGTTCACCCGCAAGGAGTCTAAGAGCCTCTACGACCGCTTTGCGAGATGCCAACCCTATCACCCAAACCCTTGAAGACACCAATCAACAATAATATACTATATCAAAGCAACAATAATATGTGACTAAGAGCAATCACAGGCACCCAATGGGGGGTGAAACCCGTGGTAGGATACATAAAGTTCTATGGACACTCGGCATTTGAGCTATGGATAAGTAACAGGAAGATACTCATAGATCCCTGGCTGAGCCATCCCCTCAAAGTAGCGGACCCATCTGAAATAAAGAACGTAGACTATGTACTCATAACTCATGGACATTTCGATCACATAGGCGACGCCATAACAATACTCAAAAACAACCCGAACGCAAAGGTAGTTGCCGTTTATGAAACAGCAGACCATGTGGCTAAACAGGTAGGAGACGCCGGCAGAGCAATAGGTGCAAATATAGGTGGACCAGTCAGACTCGAAGACAATCTAAAAGTAGCTTTTGTACCAGCAAATCATAGTAGCCCCGTGGGAGCCCCGACCGGGGTAGTTGTAATAGGTGATGAGGCTACAGTATATCATGCTGGCGACACCGGTATAACTTCAGAGATGGAACTTATAGGCAAGATCTACAAACCAGATATTGCATTGCTCCCTATAGGAGGACACTTTACCATGGATCCTGTTGAAGCAGCGTATGCTGTTGCGATGATAAAGCCCAAAGTAGTAATACCCATGCATTATGGAACGTTCCCAGTCCTCTACGGAACCCCTGAAGAGTTTAAACAGGAACTACAAAAACTAGGTATTGACGTAGAAGTAGTTATATTAAAGCCGGGAGACACCTACACACTCCAATAAACCCTCTTACCTTCTTTTACCAACAGAAAACTGGCAAGTAGGGGAAAAAGAGGTTTTTAACCTAGGATAGTTGAGAAGAAGCTGAAAACAGCATCCAAAATATCTCTCATGGAAACCACTCCAACCGGCTTACCTTCTTCATCCACCACCGGCAAATGTCTTACAGCGGCATTCCTCATCACACGGATAGCCTCGTCGATGCCGGCGGAAGGCGATATGGTTATAGGGTTTTCTGTCATAACCTCAAAAACTTTCGATATATCAGCATTGAACCCCATAGCACAAGCATGAGTAATATCTCGCTCCGTAACTATCCCTATAAGTTTACCTTCACTATCAACTACAAGAACACTACCAACCCTATTCTCATACATCATCTTAGAAACCTTTTTGAGAGGCTCATTCTCATGTATGACCAGCGGGGGAGAAGTCATAATATCTTCGACGCGAATAGGAAGTTTCCTCTTCTTTTTCAGGAAAGCCACGGGTAATCACCCGTATTAATAATATTGTTTTTCGTTTATTTAAATTATTTAAACCCAGATATTCATGATTCACTATAAAACAACAACGAATAAGTCCGCTCATACAAAGAATTCTATATTAGAAAGCAGGGAGGGTCTCCGGGTGCCATTACCTTGGATATAATGGAACTACCACTCCACGGCGGCAAAGTGCCAAGATGGATGCTAAAATATATGCGGAACATGGCCGAAAAAATAGTAGAAATAATAGTATACGAGTACGGACCAGAAAAACTTCTAGAAGGACTCTCAGATCCGCTCTGGTTCCAAGCATTCAACAACGTTATAGGCATGGACTGGGACAGCAGCGGCTCCACAACCGTTTTGACAGGAATACTCAAGGACATCTCATGGAAACACCCCGAACTAGGCTTCCTCGTTCTAGGAGGAAAAGGAATGAATGCCCTCCGAGTACCGGAGGAGGCTATAGCCCTAGAACACGCACTAGGCATATCCTCTACAAAAGTAGACGAAATAATCAATTCATCCAGGCTTGCCGCAAAAACCGATACCGCTTTCCTGCAAGACGGATACCAGTTATACCACCACACCGTGATAGCAGTGGAAACCGGAAAATGGATAATAGTCCAACAAGGACTAAACCCAGAAACCCGAATGGCCCGTCGCTACCATGTAAACAAAAAACAGCTACTAGAACCCCATACCGGAATAGCCGGCTTCAACCACGGTACAATAAACCTCAACCTAACACTCAGGGAAGCAGAGGACACCCTCAACACAATAACCGATATTTCACAAGAACCGATAAACAGACTTGCACGCCTTATCCAAGAGGCTAACAGCCAACTAAAACCAAACATCCTAACATACCTATCCTCAAGCCGGCCGCAGATTCCTCTAAGAGGATACCATAAGCCAGTAAAAGTGTCGAAACATCTAATACGAGCCCTCCAAAAACTAGGAGAATACAAACCCTCATCCCCCGAGGAACTAGCACTCGTCAAAGGAGCAGGACCCGCAGTCATCCGGGCCCTAGCCCTAGTAGCAGATCTGATATATGGGATACCCTCCCCCGACAAGGATAAAGTATCGCATCCAATACAGCCCTATGCCTATGCCTACGCGGTAGGAGGCAAAGATGGCATGCCTTATCCATTCAACCCCAGAACCGCCCAGAAAACGGTCGAAGTACTAGAATATGCTTTAGAGAACGCAAAGATAGGAGATCATCATAAACTGCGTGCCCTGAAAAGACTAAGAAAAACGCTTCCATGGTGGAGGAAACATGGAATCTGACAACAAACAGGCATTAATAACCGCCGCTTCCCGGGGAATAGGCTATCATATAGCCCGTGCGTTCGCAGGGAAGGGATACCACACAATAATAGCTTCTCGAGATAAACTCCGTGGCAAAGCAGTCGCAGACAAATTTAGGATACTCTATGATACTAATGTAGAGTGGAGGAGACTAGATTTTAGAGACAAAGAAAGCATATCCAGGCTTGCACAAGAGTTGCATCCGCCGCCCGCCGCTGTGGTCATAAATACTGGTAACCCGCTTTGTGAGCCGTGCGACCCGCTCGACTCGGGTTATGATGACTGGTTGGATGCCGCCCGAATATACTTGGCTGGACCACTATATCTAGCATCGCAACTAGTAAAAGGAGCTCTCCAAACACAGCATGAAATATCAGTAACGTTCATTTCCTCAATAAGTGTCGTAGAACCGATGAGATATCTTGGAGTAGCAGACACTGTTCGAGCTGGAATAACACGGTGGGCCAAACTAATCAGCCGTTTACATGCTGAAAAAGGGGTTCGAGCAAACGTTATCCTACTAGGTTCATATGACACGCCAGGAGCCAGAACCCTGGTAAAAAAGATCGCAGAACTTACATCTTCTCAGCCCAAGGACATATGGGAAAAAGAAGTCCTCGGAAAAATACCATGTAAAGCTACCGGAAATCCAGATGAGCTCGGAAACCTAGTGTTTTCAATAACAACAGAATACAAATACATCTCCGGTGCCGTGATACCTGTAGACTGCTCGATGAGCCGTAGTGTACTAATATGATTCTCACCAAGCAATAATACTTAGAAAACAACTTAAGCATCCTCTCAAACCCAACATAAGAAATCGAGGGATAAGAACCCATGGGAAAACCTAGAAACCTAAAGGAGATAGCATCCTCAGGACCAGTCATAGTTTTTGGTGCTGGCGGCGGAGGAGACGTAATCAGTGCATACCACGTGGCAAAACGTCTACGCGAGTTGGGAGGAAAAACGATAATAGGAGCCCTTGTATGGGAACGCTACATCATAGATCCTCATCCAGGCCCTCTCCCGCTTTCAACGTTCCTAGGCATAGAGCCCCTATCACAAACATCAGCACTAGCCGATGGAAACGCTGTAGCATATAGGTTTGGTCGAAAAATAATACCCCACGCAATACATCTGGCAAGAACGATAAACGAGCAGGTTCTACTTCTAGACGGCTCCCTGGGCGCAGAGGGACTGCGCACAGGTCTAGAAGCAGCCATAGAATATTTCAATGCTTCCACTGTCATCGCCGTAGACGCGGGCGGCGACATACTTGGGAGAGGTCACGAAGAAGGTATTTGGAGTCCTCTAGCAGACGCCATGTCCCTTTACGCCACCAAACACGCAAGTGCTTATCCGCTAATAGCAGTTCACTCGCCGGGGTCAGATGGAGAAATCCACTTCACTACACTCCTAAAGTACATCTCCGAAATAGCTACAGATGATGGGCTCATCGCGGTAACAGGGCTGGCTAAAAGTGATGTAAGCGAACTGGAACAATTAATTAACAATGTAGCCAGCGAAGCTAGCCGCATACCCCTCCAAGCCTTCAAAGGAACATACGGTCAGGTCAGGATTAGGAAAGGAACCCGTGAAGTCGAGGTGACACCTTGTAATGTCATAACCTACGTGCTGGATGCATATACCGTGTGTTCAAAAACGAGGCTAGGAGAAACTGTGGCTGGTACATGGCATATAGCTGATGCGTCGCGTAAATTAAACGAAGAACTATGCCTCTACACAGAATATGATCTTGAAAAAGATGTTGCACGCCAGCTCGAACAGGGTGTAAGTCTCGAGGATATTGATGCTATTAAGCTGAGAGAGGCTGGCCGTGCAAGGATCATGTCAAAATGTAAGGGGAAACGTACAACAGGAAATGAAGTCTAGTAAGGTGTCTTGGCGTATGCTTTTTCTGCATCAACGGGTCCCAACCTGCTCTCAATTATTTCCCGTAGGAGTTCAGTTCTATGGAACATGTTCCGATAAATCTCGTAAAGCTCATGATACCTACCCTTAAGTGTGATAAGCTCTTTCTTCATATCCTCTATCTCCTTCCTAAATTCGGACAAAGCTTCATCAATAGAAGCTTTCTCAATTCCAAAGCCAAACCCGTGTTTTAGCCCCTCATTTATATAGAGTTTGATAAGGTCAGTCACCTGTATACCCATCTCTGCCGCCTTTTGTTTGAGTTGGGAGTAAATTCTATCAGGGACTGAAAGATGAACGGTCGGCAACGGTTACGCCCTCCACATCTTATCTCTACAATCTTAATACTATAGTCTTAATACTACATAAATCTATCGTTCAGTCTTAATCCATCCGGATTTTCCTCGATACTAGAATACAGCAAGCTATGTAATCATTGAGAGTAATACTACAAGATAATACATGGTGAGCTTGTAATGCGTGTCGTAACCTTTAAGATAGAAGACGAGTTGATACGTAAAATCGATAAATATGCCTACGAGCACGGGCTTACCAGAAGTGAAGTAATACGAAGAGCGCTAAAATCATACCTAGAACGCGAGACACAAAAGATAGTCACGAAGAGACTAAAAGTATACGCCTAGCCCCGCTTCAGGAAACTAGCTAGAAGAGTATAAAAAATACATAAAAAGAACGGGCGATTAAGACCGTTCTTTATCCTATAATTCAAATACTAGTATAGTAGTCTTGTCTGGAAGATCCTCACTAGAAAACTCTATAGTTCTCCCGCTTACGCGTAGCCTCCTATACCTTGACAGGTTCAAGAACGTGTCCAATGGTTCCAGTGGTAAGGTTAACCCACGAACCCAGAAATGCATTGGTATAACCATTCTAGGCGATAATCTCTCGACTAGGTCGATTGCTGCGGCCGGACCAATAGTAAACACTCCGCCCACAGGTATCATTAGAACGTCCGCCTTCAACTCATCCAAAACCTGTTTTTCCAGCTTTTCTGTGCCAATATCACCTAGATGGCTAATTGATATTCCATCAATCATTATCCGATATGCAACAACGTGTCCCCGCCGTCGTCCTCCCGCTTCATCATGGGGCACCTTTACTCCGCGAACTACGATGTCATTTATAGTGAATTCTCCTGTCTTCGATTTGAAAATCCTTGTATCCCTCGAAGCATACAAACCAGTAGCATTGTGATCAAAGTGATTATGCGTAACTAGTATAGCATGTATCGGTTTTCCGGGTTCTGGGCGTTCGAGATTTAGTGAACCACCGTCATGCGGATCTATAAGTATCCTTGTACCTTTTCCTGAAAGGATTTCGAAGAAAGAATGGAGATGCCATGTAATCTTTACCATGAAAGACACCCCAGCCGCTAGATCGGGGCCACCTTCGCATTAAATCCTATCCAGGGAACCCTACATGAGGGCCCGTCGTAGACGTCTTTCGTCTTTATACAATTTTCCATTAAGTCCCTATATATGTTCCCTGAAACCGATACTACACCTAATGAAACCGTTTCACCGCCTTTCTTCACAAGCCAAGCAGGGCTTCCTACCCCTCCATAGTCTCCCGTAGAGTACTTCGCGTTGAAGACTCCTTGTATCCTATTCACAAGAATAAACCCTCCCTCTTCCATCAACTCGCCAAGACCGACATCACCGGGCTCTATAACTATGTTAGTCCATGCAATGCCGGGTGTCCCGGTATAACTGCTTCTAGAAGCGTTGCCAGTAGTTTCCACGCCGGCGATCGATGCATAGTAGTGGTTGAACAAAAACGTTCTTAGAACTCCGTTATCAATAACCTTCTTTCTACGAATGGTTGCCCCTTCGCCGTCGAAGGGGAGGCTCCCCATTTTACCGGGGATAAGTGGGTCGTCATAAACGGTTAGACATTCTGGGGCAATAGATTCTCCTAGTTTATCTTTGAACGGGGAGGACCGGTTTACATAGTTTCTCCCAGAAAGAGCGGCCCCGTAAGTGTAATCAAAGAGCTCTACAAAAGCCTGCGGTCTCAGTATAACCATCATCTTATCTGGAAGGTCAACCTTTACCCGTTTCATACTGTTAACCGCTTTTTCAGCCGCGTTTAATGCTAGTT
>WAOQ01000034.1 GCA_015521205.1 Desulfurococcales archaeon | reverse complement strand
GTTTTAGATATTGTTTACGGTTGGTTTGAGCGGCTCTTTACGGGTTGACTCCCCGTTTTAATGTTGGGTTATTTGGGTTTTATTGGTTAGGTTTCTTGCCCCAGTTTTGGAGTGCACTGCATGCTATTAGGGGGAGGGTTAATGTGGCATCGGAGTAGATTATTATCCTTTTTGACCTTGGTTTTATCTTGCCCCAGCTTACCGCTTCGCGTGGGTGGGCACCGCTTAGGCTTCCATCGTATTCTACTGCTGTTGTCACGTATATCGCGGAGTCGAGTCCTCCCATGAATTGGCTCCACCATATTGTGTGGTGTTTGCTTATGCCGCCTCCTACTATTAGTGCGAATCCTTTCTTTTCTTGAGTAAAAAATATCTCGGAGAGTTTCTTCATGTCGTTGAAGTAGTCTATCCTTATGTTTTTCCCAGCTTGGTTGGCCATGAAAATGTTTGTACCAAAGGCACCGTCTGGCCATCCGGGCACGAATATCGGTGTCCGTGTCTCATAGGCCGCACGGAGAATGGAATTTTCATCATTTATCATCTTGCCGGCTTCCCATAGTAGTTGGTAGAGAGGCCACGCTTTTTCACGTTCTGGTAGTTTTTCTGTTAGATCGAAGACAAACTTCTCTACAAGGGGCCCATAATCGCTAATTGGTATAACTATGTTTCCAAGCCGATGATAGCCCTGCTCGTAGAGTTCCTCGTCATCAAGGGAGAAACTTCCTTTTAGGTATCTGCCTCCCATGGCTCTTGCTATGTCATGATCCAGTGTTCCGCAGGTTGTGAAAACCACGTTGAAAACTTTCTCACGTATAAGCTGTGCGAATACCCCTCTAAGCCCGGTTGAAACTAGGTTAGCTGTAAAGGAGAGAGCGCGCACATCTGGAGGCGGGTTTTCTTCGAAGAACTTCATTGCTTCATAGAGATGTCCGGCCATGAAGCCGTATATAGACCCGTAAATCTCTTTGATTTTTGAGCAGTTGAAGTCTTTGGGTATCGTAATGTCGGTTACGAGCCTCTCCCCTATCTCGTTATAAGTGTTCACAGCATCTAACACCTCTATCCTCTACCCAGCCTCTATGTTACAGTGACCACAATAAAACGATGAGTTGGAGGTGAACTCTTTGAGTAAGAGGAAGTCAAAGGGGCTCTCTCCGTTGGTTGCCGCTGTACTTTTGATATCGGCAACCGTAGTTGGTGGAATGCTGGTATACAACTATTTCCAAAGCACAATGGACAAACTTGCAACGTCAACCGAGGGGCTACAAGTTAATGCTAGAAGTGCCCCTGTATCGGGTGGAAAACTAGTTTATATAGAAGTATCCAGCATGCTTAACGAACAAGCATCGATTAGCCAAATAGTATTCCTAGACGGAAACGGCACCACTATACCGAACTCTACCATTTCGATCAACAGGACGATCAGCCCTAACGAAAAGATAACCCTGATCGAGCAAGCACCGCTCCAAGCCAATTACTTCTATCTAGTCTACACGGTCAATGGGGAAACGATGGTAACAGAACCTATCGCCATCGGTTAATCCGTGGCAGGTGTAGAGGATGGTTTGTCATGAAACCACTTTCAAGCCTTCGAACTATTTTTTCAACAAAAAAGATAAACGAAAAACAATCTAGAGAACAAGTACCTATCCCGGAATGCCCTCCCGGCCTTTATAAATACGGTAGAGACCAATACAAATACTCTATCGTTTCGGATGGTTCGTCAATCCAACTAAAAATTTGTGGACGACAAGACACCACCTCTAGATATTCGAAGCTTCATCCACTCATCATTGATGAAAACATAGAAGAGATCGTTGTCCCAGGACCAGGGAAAAATGTATACGTGGTCCATAAACTGATGCCTGGGGCTTGGATAGATACTGAAATAAAATTTACGAAAGAAGAACTAGACTCACTAGTCTTCAACCTAGCGTCCATGATAAAAAGAAATATAAGCCTACTTACACCCATGGCAGAAGGATTAACCCCCGAAGGTCATAGGGTCTCACTAACCTATTCAGATGAAATATCACGATGGGGTAGTAGCATTGTCATACGGAAATACCCTGAAAAACCAATCCCGATAAACAAGCTTGTAGCCACCGGGATGATATCCGCACTCATAGTTTCATACCTATGGTTCCTTATTGAGAACAAACGATTCATAATCATCGCAGGCGATATGGGAAGCGGTAAAACAACCCTGTTAAGAGCGCTAGCCGACTTAATACCTCCATACTATAGGGTTCTGACAATAGAGGACACCCCCGAGCTGAGGTTGACTCATCCTAGGTGGGAGCCATTAATTTCTAGGCCATCCTATCCAGGGGCGGATTTCATGGAAGTAGATATACATGACCTTGTAAAATTCTCCCTAAGACGGAGGACAGACTATATCATAGTAGGAGAGGTTAGGGGGATAGAAGCAAAAGGTTTAGCCCAGGCTGTGGCCAGTGGGCAGGGTTCGATGACAACTATCCACGCCGATAGCCCATCCACAGTCATGACTAGATTTATGATGGAACCCATTTCTCTACCCGAATATTTCCTCAAACTAATAGATGTTATTGTACAGATGAAACGGATCGCTAGGGGAGGCTCTACACTTTACCGAAGAGTAGTAGAAGTAGCCGAAGTCATCGAAGGAGTCCCTCAAACCGTGTTCAAATGGAATCCCTACCTGGATATCTTCACACCCCAATCATCTATAGACTTACTCGGAAAAAGCGTGCTCTTACGTAATCTTGCAGAAAAGGAGGGCCTCAGCCTACCCGAAATAAGAGACGACCTAGACTCTAGGATATCCTTCATCAACAAGCTGGTAGAAAAAGATGCTGAGACCATCAGAGGTGATATCGGTGAGTTCTACTCTACAAAGTTATCCTAAAACGAGAAAAGATTCCCTTCTAAGAAGACTCTTCCCGTCAAAACCTAATGATGGAGAAACCGCTATGCTCATAGCATATCTTTTACCATTCTCGTATTCACCGGTATTCTTACTCTCAGCACTCACAAATCTAGATAAGAAATCTTTTCCTCGTCTAGGTAGAAGAATTGCGGGAACGCTTCAATCTAGAATTGAGAACGGTTCAGACCCGCTTACAGCACTTGAGGAGACATCTAACATTATCGGTGGGAACACCATCATTGGACAGCTTTTGCAAAGCTATGTCAGAATCACAAGGACTGTGGGACAGGCTTCTTATGCGACACTGGTTTTCTTCGAGAGAGCTATTAAGGCAATAGAGTCTTCTTGGTCCAAATTCACGATGGCATCGAAGGTTTTAGCGGAAGCGTATATAGG